>PFRK01000054.1 GCA_002788475.1 Candidatus Nomurabacteria bacterium CG_4_9_14_0_2_um_filter_32_10
TCAAAAAAAATAGATTGATGAGATAAATTATAAAAAAAGAAAAATATTTGATTATTTAACAACATTATGAAACAAATTTAACTTCTTGTTCTAATAATTTACCATTTTGGAAATCAATCTTTATTTGCTCTGGCAAAATTTTTATTTCGTCTTTTTGATCTTTCCAAACTATTTCTGATAATTCATCCTTATATATCCCATTAAAACTGTCTATACTTATAAAATCTTTTACATTCTTTATTTCAAAAAAGAATTCAATATAATTTATCCCATCTTTTTCAATGTAATTGTTTACATATAAAAGTCTACCAATCTCCGATTTTATTCCAAACTCTTCTAATATTTCCCTTTTTATCGTATCCAAAATTTTTTCTCCATATTCTAATTTCCCTCCAGGCAATGCGTAATTCTCTACATCTCCTGGATGTTTTACCAAAAGTAACTTCCCTTCATAAAAAATAATCCCACGACATTTTATTTTAATTTTTTTCCCATATATATAATATATCATAATTAATCCACATCATCTTATTTGCTTTTATCTTCCACTAAGTCTTGCTTAATAGAAATTTAATTATAATACATTCAAATAAAAAGCTCTAATCTCTCATTTACGCTATAGCTGATATCGAGGAGTTATACGGTTTTGCAAGTTTTAGGGTTTTAAACTTATCCCCTATTTTTATTTCTTTTAGATAATCAAGAAAATCTTTTGGTAGTGGAGAGGGTCCGACCCAGACACTTCTTTGTATCATAATATATCCAAACTTTATTAGGTGACGACGAAACCAATCGCGTTCTTTTTTTAAATTTTCTGGTATGTCATAAATAATTATGAGATTTTTTGGGGAATTTTCTTTAAAGTGAGATAAAAAAGAAATATGATAAAGACTTCTGACTCTTCTGTGAGATTTCTTATTTTGTTTCTTTTTGGAACTACTAAAAACTGGTAAACCAAAAACATTCACTTGTATACCTTTATAATATCTACTTACCATATTTTCATATTATATATTATTTATAAATATACGCTATAGCTGATATGTAAGATGGGCATTAATTTTTATTAATATTTTTCGCCACATTAAGTACATTATTTAGGAGCATTGCCACAGTCACAGGCCCTACCCCTCCTGGCACAGGAGATATAAAACCTGCTACATTTTTTACAGATTCAAAATCAACATCACCCACGATATTTACCCGTCCCTGCCCAGAAGGCGGGTCACTTATTTCTTCTGAAGTACCTGCATCTATCAAAATGGCCCCTTTCTTTATCATATTACCTGTAATATAACTCCCCTTTCCTGTGCCTGAAATTATAATATCAGCTTCTTTTATAATTTTTTCTTTTCCCTCGGTCTTACTTGTTATTATGTTTGGATTTAATCCTCTAAATTTAAGTAATGCGGTAACAGGCTTTCCTACGAGATCTCCTTGCCCCAAGACAACTATTTTTCTTGTCCTGAGCATAGTCAAAGGATTAATATCAAAATTTAAAGAATCAAGTAAAGTCATACAGGCGAGCGCCGTGGGGAAACCAAGAGATATATTGCCCGCATAAAATTTTTCGCTCGCAACAGTTCCAAGACAATCGACATCAAGCTCGGGATCAATAGCATCAAGTATCGCCCTACGATCTATAGTTTCTGGTAACGGAAGTTGTACAATAATTCCACACATATTTTCCATTTTATTTAAAATTTCTATTTCCTTTATCAAATCTTCTGTTGTAATAGACGAAGAAAAATTTGCATTATGAAAATAGATACCGACTGTTTCCGCATAATGTGCTTTCATCTTTACATATTGCATCGAAACTTTATCGTCACCAACAAGCACATCACAAAAAATCGGCCGAAACGACAAAGAAGCAACTTCTTTTTTTACTTTGGCCAAGATTTCATCTCTTATTTTTTTACCATCAATTATATACATTAGGTTCTAGGTTCTAGTGACTAGTTTCTAGGGATTTAAATAATTCTAGCACCTAGCTACTAACACCTAATTAACTTACGCTCCAAGAAATTCGTTTTTCATGTCATCCCTGTGTACTGATCGTGCATATTTACGCATATTCATTAAAATTCCTAACCCTGCAAACTCAGTAACTAAGTGTGAACCACCATAACTCATAAACGGCAATGGAATACCTGTAATAGGCATTAATCCAAGATTCATACCAATATTTATAAGTATATGGCTCATAAAAAAAATAGCAATTCCCATACTAAAAAGCATCTCAAAATTAGAAAGTCCTAAATAAGCAGAATGAAGAATCCTCCAAATAACAAGTCCATAGAGTAAAAGAATAAAGAATGAACCAACAAAACCCCACTCTTCAGCAAATGCCGCAAAAATAAAATCAGATTGCGGTTCTGGTAAAAATTTCAAGCGAGACTGTGTGCCAAAACCCAGACCTTTACCTAAAACTTGTCCGGAACCGACAGCAATAATAGATTGGGATGCATTATAACCAGAATCATGTATATCTGCGAGTGGATTTATAAAACTAATAATACGATCTTTTTGGTATGGGGCAAAAGCAAAAGTCCAAAGAGAAATAAAAATAAGTGCACCAGACAAAAAAACAAAAAACAAATGCGTTTTAGAAATTCCAGAAACAAGTACCATACCAAACCATATAAGAAATATAACCATTGCAGAACCAAAATCAGGTTGAAGCAAAATTAAAATAAAAGGTACAAATGCATAAAATCCAGAAATAAAAATATGTTTTATATTTCTGATTTCCACATGCCGACGAGAAAAATACTTTGACAAAATAAGAACAAGCACAAGTTTCATCACATCTCCAGGTTGAAAAGAGAAAACACCAAAAGAAAACCAACTTTGTGAGCCTTTTATTATATTACCAATAAAAAGCAAAACGATTAGTAAAGTACAAAATATTAAAAATAATGTCACCAACACATCCGTACGACGTAAAAATCTAAAATCAATAAAAGCAAAAACAAAAAATACAATAAAAGATAATATAATCCAAATAATCTGTTTATCAAAAAAATTAATTACACCTTCTTGTGGAATAAATGATTTCATCGTAAAAAGACCACCTAAAACTATAGGAACAATAAAAAGAACCAAAAGCCAATCTATTCTTTTAAGAACTTTGTCTATCATATTTTACCCGCCTAAATTTTATTTCCTACTATTAATATCATAAATTTCATCCACAAAAATTTTGGCGGGTTAATTACTTCAACTTAACCAAAAAAATATCATATAAAAGAATTATTTCTTTAGCGATTACATTCCCCAAAATAGGTTCCGGCCATGTAAAATTAATATTCTCACTTTCCTCTGTTTCCAATACATCCAAATAAGTATGACTAGCAGAAACAGCATTACCCTTCTCGTCATATAATAACGCAATAACACTCACTTCTGGAATAATAAAAAGAGAGTCATTTTTAATGGTAGCAGATAATCGTGGACTTGTATCTTGATTTTCTAATTTTATATCAGAAACGAGCACCTTTAATTGCTTTACTTTATCTTCCGATACTTTAGTCCATACAGGCATCTCTGTAAATTCAAAAGTAGTGTAAACGGGAATAGAATTACCAACACCTATACCTGCCTCAAAAATAGCAAACTTACCTCCAGTTGGAATAAAAGTCTCTCCTTCTCTTTTACCTATATAAATATTGTCTTTATCAGCAAAACGAAATCTATAATTTATTTTTTTTATAACTGTATTTTTATTATGATTTTCAAGATAAGCTACAGCATTATAACGTCCAGGAATAACCTGAAATGTACGAGCCCAAAGAATTGAAATTTGATCTACTTCAAAAATACATGCCTTAGCACAGGATCCTCCACAATCTATCCCCGTCTCGTCTCCATTTTGTTTATTATCTGTACAGGTCGGTGTTTTGTTTATATAGGGAGAAATTATTAAATATCCCAATGCTAATAAAAGCACAATGAAAATCCCTAAAAATAAAAGCTGTCTTTTAAGAGCCCATGTCATAAGGAAATTATACTAAAAAATAACTTTCCCGTAAAGAATTTTAAGAGTCGTGTTGGTCCCCTGTCCTTTTGCCTCCGAGGACGAAGGCTCAGAAATTTTTTATGGGGAAAGTTATTGTGCATCTAATTCTACAAAAAATGTAGAACCGGGACCATCTTTGTTAGGTTCCATCCAAACTTTACCTTTATGTGCTTCTACAATTAATTTAACTGAATAGAGACCATAGCCTGTACTATCAACATTTACCTTCACAGAATCCTTCCCACGTCCACCTTCGGTAAATAGATTTTTCTTATCTTCTTCACTCACCCCTACACCTGTATCTTTAACATAAAATAAAATCTTTTTTTCATGTTTTGATAATCCCACTGTTATCTTCCCTTCTCTGGTATATTTTATAGAATTTTCTACTAGATTATTCAAAACTTCTTTCAGCCAGAAAACATCGCCCAACACATTATAAGTATCTCCTCCAATTTCCGTCTCCAACTTTAACCCTTTTGCTTCAGCTGAAACCCTCTTTTCAGATATCGTTTTCTCAACTAATCCTTTCAAATCAAATATTTTCATCTCATATTTGACTATCCCTTTTTGCATATTGGCGACATTTAAGACTAAATCAACCGTCTCTATACCCATATTGTCTGACTCCAGACCTTGCTCTGCTCTCTTTTTCACCTCTTCATTCACATCACCAAAAGTCCCATCTAATATCCCAGCAAAAATGTATTTCGAACGAGTAAAAGATCCTTTAACTTTATGAGTAACAAGATGCACCAAGTTTTCTCTCTGTTG
>PFRK01000048.1 GCA_002788475.1 Candidatus Nomurabacteria bacterium CG_4_9_14_0_2_um_filter_32_10
TGATGACATCATCTATTAAAATAATATTTCTATTTTTTATTATTTCAGGATTTTTTACAGAAAAAGATCCAATAAGATTTTTTAATCTGTCTTTTCTTTCTTTTATATTTGCCTGATGTTCCGTTTCTTTTATTTTTATTAAAACATTATTTTCTAATTTGAAATTATTTGAATTTTTTTCTAATTTTATATCTACGCCATGGCGTAGATTATTTTCTTTGTCTATTTTTATCAATTCTTCACATATTAATTGTGCTTGATTGTATCCACGTTTTTTATATCTTTTTTTAGAAAGGGGAATAGGAATTAAAATTGGATCACGAAAATTATTCATTATACTTAATTCCGATAACTCTTCAATGATTTTTCCATATAAAACTTCTGCGAAAATATTAGCCAGTCTTTTTTTACCTTTATATTTTAAAAGCCATATAGATTTTTTGATAGGTGGATGACGATAATCAAATAAAGGGAATATCCAACTGGCACTTTCTCGTTCTGCAGGGGGAGAGTCTAAAAGACATTTTGTACATAAATCTGAATCCTTTTTCCCACAAGAGATACAATTCACAGGGAAAACTATATTTAGTATGGTGTCTAAAATATGCATATATGTTATAATTATACGTATAATTTAAGAAAATGAATAATTCGATTAAAAATTTTTTTTCAAATTTAGACCTTTTTAAAGATGAGGGAAGTGATAGTGCCGTTGGAATTGATATTGGTTCTTCTGCTATTAAGGTAGTTGAAATAAAGAAAAGAAAAGGTAAAGCAGTACTTGAAACATATGGTTCTATAGCCCTTGGTTCTTATGCTGATCTTGACGTAGGACGTGTTACCAATCTTCCAATTGAGAAAATTGTTGAGGCTTTAAAAGAGGTTTTAAAACAATCTAGCGTAACAACGATTTCTTCAGCTTTTTCTATTCCAGTGCAATCAAGTTTACTTTTTACGATTTTACTTCCATCTCAAGTTAAAGAAAGTGAAGTATCATCGATTGTTCCAATAGAAGCTCGTAAATATATTCCATTGCCTCTTACAGAAGTTACTATAGATTATTTTATATTACCTAAAAAAGAATCTTCTTTTGAAGAAGTTAATAATCCAGATCCATCTTCTATTTTACCAGAAAAGACAGAAGTATTTGTGGTTGCAATTCAAAATGATGCAGTTTCAAAATATCGTTCTATCGTTTCCCAATGTAATTTAAAGGCTGGTTTTTTTGAAATTGAGATATTTTCTTCTATTCGTGCGAATTTTGAACATGAACTTTCTCTAGTTCTTTTAATGGATTTTGGTGCGTCAAGTACTAAACTTTCTCTCGTAGAATTTGGAATAGTAAAAAGTCACCATACAATAAATCGTGGAGGAGCTGACATATCTTCATCTATTTCTAAGTCTTTGGATATTTCATTTTCAAAAGCAGAAGAAATGAAAAAAGAATTTGGCCTTTTTGAAAATCCTGCAGAAAAAAGCTTGGCAGATATCATTAAAGTACATGTTGACTATATCTTTTCAGAAACAAATAATGTATTATTAGGGTATGATAAGAAGTATGGTAGAACTGTCAGTAAAGTAATATTTACAGGTGGTGGATCTCTCTTGAAAGGATTGAAAGAAGTAGCATCTAATAATTTTCGATCAGAGATAGAAGTAGGGCATCCTTTTTCTAAAGTTGGTGCACCAGAGTTTTTAGGAAAAGTTCTTGAAACTACGGGCCCTGAATTTGCAGTTGCATTGGGTTTGGCCTTACGAAAGTTGCAATAAATCATATAAAATAATACAATAAATAAAATGGAGCAAAATTTTCAAACATCCTTCATGCCCAAAAAACCGATGATTAAGGAGAGAGCTATCACATCTCGACCAACAATAGGTATTTTAAGTATTTTTTCTGTTTTTATTTTTTTTACTATGATTATTGGAACTGGTGCTCTTTTTTTCTACGAAGGAATTTTGACAAAAAATATTACGAAGATGGAAAATGATTTAAATTTAGCCAAAGATCGTTTTGAACCATCAAAAATAGTTCAGCTTCAAGTTTTAGATAAACGTTTACGTGCTTCAAATGAAATTTTATCTAAACATATTGCTATTTCTCCTATTTTTAAGGCACTTCAAGCAATTACAATGAAGACTATTAGTTATACTAAGTTTAGTTATGATTTTGATGGCAGTAATAAAACAAAAATAATGATAAAAATGAGTGGAGTTGCTGTAGGTTACAAATCTGTTGCACTTCAGTCAGATCTTTTTACAGAAAATAAATATTTTATTGATCCTCTCTTTTCTAATCTTTCACTTAGCGACAAAGGAAATGTTATTTTTGATTTAGAATTTTCGGTCGACCCTAATTTTGTTGATTATAAAAAGGTATTGGATGCTACAAATGAAAGTTCTCCTGATATGCCCCCTAATGAAGTATTAAATTAATTATGTTTAAATTTATTTTGCCGATAATTTTAATAGGAATCGCTGTAACAGGATTTTTTCTTTTTACTAATCCACTTTATAAAAATATTATCTTGGAAAGAGAACAGATAGCATCTTATAATGAAGCTCTTGATAATTCTAAAGCTCTTGAATCTGAACGAGACAAATTAACTCAAAAATATAATTCATTTGATCCAGAAAATTTATCTAAACTTCAGAAGTTTTTGCCTGATAATGTTGATAATATTCGTTTGATTCTTGAAATAGAGAAGATAGCGTTACCTTATGGTATGGTTCTAAAAGATGTTAAATATGATGCAACAAAAAAAGATACCGAAGATGCTGTTGCAACAAAAACAGTAAATGTACGAGGAGAAAATGACTTTTCGAACAAAGATTATGGTGTTTTGAGTTTAGAATTTTCTACTCAAGGAACTTATGATAATTTTATAAATTTTATAAAAAATTTGGAAAATAATCTTAGAATTGTAGATATATCCTCAATTCAATTTACTTCAAGTGCAGAACCAGGACTTAATCCATCTCTTAAAGAGGCTTATAAATATAATTTTGCAATTAAAACTTATTGGCTTAAAAATTAAAATGGCTTCAAAAATAAAAAACATAATAATATTTACAGTAATTGCAGTTGCTTTAATTTTGATTTATATTTTCTTTATTAAACCATCTCCAGAAGAAGAAAATTTGACTTCATCTACTCATTTTTCTACTAATGATACAGCTCTTTTAGATACAGAAAATTTAGATGAAAATTCTTTAATTGCAAAAGATTTTCTTTCTGTCTTGTTAAATGTTACAAATATAAAACTAGATGATACTATTTTTTCTAATAAAGCATTTCTTAGTTTGCATGATTCTAGTATTTTGCTTGTTGCTCCAGGGGACGAAGGAAGGTTAAATCCATTCGCTCCGATTGGTTTTGAAACACATACGACAACACCTACAACACCTACAACACCTACAACACCTACAACACCTACAACACCTACAACACCTACAACACCTACAACACCTACAACACCTACAACACCTACAACACCTACAAATTAGATTGAATTAATTACTTGTCCCGTTAGAAATTCTACGGACATGTTATAATAGTAAAATGTTTATTAATTTAAAATTTCTAATGGGATGAGTTTTTTAGAAGAATTAGTTAAAAAGGGTCTAATTAATAATGATCAAATAGATGAAGTTAAGAATCTTGCTAAAGAAAAGTACGGTGGTAATATTGATGAGGCTTTAATTGAATTTGGAGTTTCAGAAGAAAAAATACTTGATGCAAAAGGTGAGTATTTACAAATGCCAATAAAAAAAATAGATACTAGAGAATTATCTTTTGATGTCTTGAAATATATTCCTGAAGATGCAGCATTACACTATCATTTTGTTCCAATTGAATTTAAAGAAGGAGTTTTAGAGGTAGGTATTACAGATGGAGAAAACGTACAGGCAATTGATGCTTTACAATTTATTTCAGCCAACTTAGGTATTCCTTTTAAAATTTTTCTTATTTCTTTTAGTAATTATAAAAGTATAGTAGAGACCTATAGAGGTATTTCGGTTCAAGTAGAAGAGGCACTTAAAGAACTAAATAAAGATGAGACGATTAATATAAAAAGTTTGAATGAATCAAATAGTTTAAATAAAGAAATTAAAAATGTAAAACCAAATGAAGAAGCAAAAATAGTAGAAGATGCACCAGTTATAAAAATCGTTGCTGTTATATTACGTAATGCTATTGAAGGTAATGCCTCTGATATACATATAGAAAATACAGGAGAAAAAATAAAAGTTCGTTTTCGTGTGGATGGTACTCTTCATACAACTATAGTATTACCACCTAGTGTTTATAATGGAATAATAGCGCGTATAAAAATTTTAGCTAAATTACGTTTGGATGAAAAAAGAAAACCTCAGGATGGATCTTTTAGCACTACTCTTGATGGGCATAAGATTGATTTTCGTGTTTCCACTATGCCGGCTTATTATGGTGAAAAAGTAGTTATTCGTATTTTAGATGCGGAAAAAGGAGTTAAGCCGTTAGATCAGTTGGGACTTTCTAAAAGAAATCTTGAAATGCTTAGAGATGCTATAACTAAACCATTTGGACTTATTTTAATTACTGGTCCTACAGGATCTGGAAAATCGACGACTTTATATTCAATGATGAATGAACTTGATAAAGAGAGTAGTAATATTGTGTCCTTAGAAGATCCTGTAGAGTACCACATGCCTGATATTAACCAATCTCAAATGATGCCGGAGATAGGATATACATTTGCTTCCGGGTTACGTTCTATTCTTCGTCAGGATCCAGATATAATAATGGTTGGAGAGATACGTGATAAAGAAACAGCTCAACTTGCTATTCAAGCAGCTTTGACGGGACATCTTGTTTTATCAACGCTTCATACAAATAATGCTATTGGTGCAGTTCCTCGTTTGATTGACATGGGTGTTGATCCATATCTTATAGCACCGACTTTGATTTTGTCTATTGCTCAACGTTTAGCTAAAATGACGTGGCCAGCTTCTAGAAAACTTGTGCCTATAGATCCAAGTTTTAAACTTCAGATTGAAGATGAAATAAAAGATTTACCAGATAAATTTAGAAAAGAAATTCAAATTAAAGATGAGATGTACGATACAGTACCATCACCTGATTGTCCTTCTGGTACTCGTGGTCGTATTGCTATTTTTGAAATGTTCCAAGTAGGGAAAGAAATGCAGAGTGTAATTTTGAAAAGTCCTGTTAACTCTGAAATTTACAAAGTAGCTCGTAAGGATGGGATGCTTGTGATGAGAGAAGATGCTATGTTAAAAGCTTTAGATGGTATTATTCCATATAGAGAAGTTTTCAATTTTAGTAATGAAAATGATTAAAAGGGTTGTATTTATTTTGATCTAAAGTTGGTGTATAATGTAATTGTATGGAAGGAGATAAGAGAAAAATTTTAATAGTAGATGATGATACATTTCTTTTAGAAATGTATGCGTTTAAATTTAGTCAACATAATTTTGATATTTATACAGCATTAAATGGGTTACAAGTTATTAAAAAACTTGAAGATGGATTTAAACCGGATATTATTTTAATGGATATAATTATGCCTGAGATGGATGGTTTTGAAATGTTAGAGAAAATAAATAATGAAAATTTATCTCCTGATTCTGTTAAGATTGTTTTGTCTAATAAGAGTCAGCAATCTGATATTGATAAAGGTAATAGTTTAGGAGTATCAGGGTATATAATAAAAGCAAATTCTACTCCTTCAGAAGTTATTGATCAGGTTGTAGAAATTTTATCAAAAAAAGTTATAAAATAAATCAGAAATTACGAATTGAAATATGGATCATAAAAAAGAACTTGAAGAACTTATTTTAACTATTATTCGTGAAAATGGTTCGGATTTGCATTTGGGGGTAGGGAAAGTCCCAGCTATTCGTGTGGCGGGAGAACTTATATTTTTATCAAAGCATCCAATTTTAACTAAAGAAGAGATACTTGGTATTCTAAATGAGGTTTTAGACAAAACAAAGTTAGCTAAATTTATGGAAGAAAAAGAGATAGATTTTTCTTACGATTTTCGTGGAGAAGCACGTCTCCGTGGAAATGCTTTTTTCCAGAAAGGTTTGATAAGTATTGCTTTACGATTAGTACCTAAGGTGAAATCTATTTCAGAATTGCATTTACCTCCTATTATTGCAGATATAGCTCGTAAGAAGCAAGGATTTTTTCTAGTGGTTGGTCCTGTTGGACAAGGTAAGTCAACTACATTATCAGCAATGGTGAATTTAATAAATAATGAGCAGGCACGTCATATTATAACTATCGAAGATCCGATTGAGTATATGTATATTCCTAATAAAGCGATAATTGATCAGCGTGAAGTTGGCATTGATACTAAAGATCCTCATATTGCTCTTCAATCAGTTTTTCGTGAGGATGTGAATGTAATAATGATAGGTGAAATGCGTACGCTTGAAACTATTTCGACAGCAGTAACTGCTGCTGAAACAGGACATCTTGTTTTATCAACACTTCATACAAACAATGCTTCACAGACGATAGATAGGATTATTGATTCTTTCCCGGGTAATCAGCAAGACCAGATTCGTCTTCAACTCGCTTCTAGTTTACTTGGTATTTTTTCCCAAAGGCTTGTTCCTAGAATTACTGGCGGACTTATTCCTGCCTATGAATTATTACTAAACAATAGTGCAATTTCTAATTTGATTCGTGAAAAACGTACACAAGAAATAGATGTTGTAATAGAAACAGGATCTGGATCCGGAATGATAGATTTGAATCATTCACTTCTAGAGCTTGTTCGTGCTGGAGAAATCACAATAGAAAGTGCTTATCAATATTCCCTTAATCCAAAGGGTCTTGAACGAAGTATGTAAGTGAAAATCAATTATGTTATTCAAATATAAAGCGGTAGATGACAAAGGAATAAGTAAAGAAGGAGAAATTGATGCTCAGAGTAAAGACTTAGCTATAAGTGGTCTTCAGAGGAGAGGGCTTATTGTTATTTCTGTTAGAGATGAGAAGGAAAATAAATCTTTTCTTTCTTTTTCTTTTTTAGAAAAAATTTCGATGAAGGAGATTGTCATTCTTTCTCGTCAAATTTCAACTTTATTTGAAGCGCAAGTTTCTGCTTTGAAAGCTTTTACGATGTTGGCCGTCAATACTGAAAATAAAATTTTATCAAAAAAACTTACAGAAATAGCTGATGATCTTCAGGCGGGAGTTTCTATTTCAGGTGCTTTATCTAAGCATCCTGATATTTTTTCTAACTTTTACATTAATATGGTTAAAGTAGGAGAAGAGACTGGTAAATTAAACGAAACTTTTGATCATTTAGCAAATTATTTAAATCGTCAATATGCACTTACTTCAAAAACGAGAAATGCACTTATTTATCCGGTATTCGTTGTTCTTACATTTTTTGTAGTTATGGGACTTATGTTTGTTGTTGTTATTCCGAAACTTTCGGCTATTATTCTTGATTCTGGACAAGAACCACCGATATATACGAAAATAGTTATTGGGCTTTCAAATTTCTTTGTACATTATGGTTTTCTTGTTATCATTTTTCTAGTTCTTTTAGGTTTTTGGTTGTTTAAACTTTCTAGGACAGAAAAAGGTAAAATATATCTTGATAAGATGCGTCTTTCTATTCCAGCAGTAGGCAATCTTTATAAAAGGCTTTATCTTTCTAGAATAGCAGATAATATGGATACGATGCTCACTTCTGGTATTCCTATAGTTCGAGCAATAGATATTACTTCTGAAGTTGTTGATAGTCGAGTTTATAAAGAAGTTTTGAAAGATGTAGCAGATGGAGTGAAATCAGGTTTGTCTTTTTCAATTGCATTTGAAAAACATACAGAACAAATTCCGGGCATTATGATTCAAATGATAAAAGTCGGAGAGGAGACAGGTTCTTTGGGTAAAATTTTGAAGACTTTATCAGAATTTTATAAAAAGGAAGTGGATGATGCGGTTGATACTTTAGTGGGTTTGATAGAACCAATAATGATTGTAGTTTTAGGTTTAGGTGTAGGTGTGCTTTTGGTTTCTGTATTAATGCCTATTTACAATTTGGCAGGGGGGATACAGTAGTTAGGTACTAGTGATTAGTTGCTAGGGG
>PFRK01000055.1 GCA_002788475.1 Candidatus Nomurabacteria bacterium CG_4_9_14_0_2_um_filter_32_10
ATAGTTTCCCTACCCTGTTAAATAATTTTGCTCTGCAAAATTGCCCAAAGGGCATTTAACAGGATGAAGATTTTTATAATCGCTTTGCTCTTTAAAAATCAATCATGAAATTATTAATTGTTGAGTCACCATCAAAAGCAAAAACTATAGAAAAATATTTAGAAAGTACATCCGCCAATTCGGCGGACAAGTATACTGTGCGTGCTTCTATTGGACACATCCGTGATTTACCAAAATCAAATAAGATGGCAATAGATATAGAAGGTGGATTTATTCCTCATTATGAAATTTCAAAAGGCAAAGAAAAAGTTGTTCATGAACTTCAAACACTCGGGGAAAAAGCAACAGAAATTTTATTAGCAACAGATCCTGATCGTGAAGGAGAAGCTATCGCTTGGCATATAGAAGAATTATTAAAAAAAGATCCTTCGACTAAGCTTAGGACAGGTACAAAAATAAAAGCTCCTATTAAAAGAGTAAGGTTCTATGAGATAACAAAGGAAGCTGTAAAAGAAGCACTAAAAAATCCCACAGAGATTGACATGAAGCTCGTAAAAGCTCAAGAAGCAAGACGAGTCTTAGATAGATTAGTAGGTTATGATCTCTCAGGACTTATTTGGAAAAAAGTACGTTACGGGCTCTCTGCAGGAAGAGTTCAATCCCCCGCACTTCGAATAATAATGGAGCGTGAAAGAGAGATTCGTGCTTTTATTCCTGAACAATATTGGAAACTTTTAGGTCTTTTTGAAACAGAAAAGAAAGGAAAGCTCACACTTACTTGTTCAAAAGAACCAAGAGATCAAGAACTAGTTGAGAAAATATTAAAAGAAGGTAAAGAAAAAGATTGGCAAGTTTTAGATGTAAAAGAATCAGAACAAAAAAGATCACCTCGTGCTCTTTTCACTACCTCTACATTACAACAGACTGCAAGCTCTCGTCTTGGTTATTCTCCTTCCAGAACTATGCAAATAGCACAAAAACTTTATGAAGCTGGTCATATCACATATATGAGAACAGACAGTACAAATCTATCTGCCGTCGCTCAAACACAAATCCTTTCTCTTATTAAAAAAAAATATGGTAAAGAATATGCGCAAGCACGAATATATAAAACTAAATCTAAAAATGCACAAGAAGCGCATGAAGCTATCCGTCCTACACATATAGAAAATTTAGGAGCTGGTACAGATGAACAACAAAGACTTTATAAATTGATTTGGGAACGTACTGTATCTTCTCAAATGACTGACGCAAAATTACTAAAGACGAAAATAAGTGCAAATATTAACTTAGAGGCCTTGCCTCCAAATGTAGGCAAGGCCTCTAAGTTGTTCGAATTTCCAGACTTTACAGCTACTGGTTCAAGAATTCTTTTTAGAGGGTGGTTGGAAATTGATAAAGATAGCGTAGGAGAAGATATAGAATTACCAGAAGTTAAAGTCGGAGAAAAATTAAAATTACTAAATTTAATAAAAGAAGAAAAATTTACAGAACCACCAAATAGATATAGCGAGGCTGGCCTTATTAAAGAATTGGAAGCTCGTGATATAGGAAGACCATCTACTTATGCTTCCATAATGAAAACACTTGAAGATCGTGAATATGTTAGAAAAGAAAATAAAACTCTATTCCCTACTGATGTTGGTGAAGTTGTATCTCTATTTTTAGAAACACATTTTGCAAATTATATTTCTGATACATTTACAGCAGAAATGGAAGATGAATTAGATGAAATATCACGCGGTGAACGTGAATATGAGAAAACATTAAAAGATTTTTATGGACCATTTTCAAAAGAAATAAAAATAAAAGAGAAATTAGAGAAAGCAACGAATTTAGGAGAAGCACCAGAGAATATGAAATGCCCAAAATGTGGAGATAAAATGATTATAAAACTTTCTCGTGGTGGTAAATTTTATTCTTGTATTAAATATCCAGATTGTGATGGAGCGTTAAGATTAGATAGAACAGAATTGGAAGGCCCTAAAGAAACAGGAGAAATGTGTCCAGACTGTGGCCTGCCTGCGCAGGCAGAAGAAAAAAAGAAGAAAGTATATGGTGGTAAATTAATAATAAAAGAAAGACGTGATGGAACAGGTACATTTATCTCTTGTTCACGTTATCCAAAATGTAAATTTATCAAAAAAAATGAAGCAGAAGAAGCCAAAAAAAGGACGGGAGTCATCTGTCCTTTATGTAAAGTGGGTGACATCTCAGAACGACGTGGAAGATTTGGAATATTTTATTCTTGTTCAAATTATCCAAATTGTAAATATGCAATAAAAGCAAAACCTACTGGTAAGATATGTAATAAATGTGGTTCTTTAATGATGGAAGGAACAAAAACTATTCCTGAGAGATGTAGTAATAAATCTTGTGTAAATCATAATCCTCACAAAATATCAAAAATTGAATAAAAAAATGTTATAATAGCATTATGGCAAATGTGAAAGAGATTTTAGATCTCATAGTAGTGAAAATAAATAAAAAAGGAGAAGAACTCATAAAGAAATCTTATGAATTTGCAGAACGTGCGCATGAAGGACAAAAAAGAATGGATGGAAAACCATATTTTTCTCATGCTTTTGAAACTGCTAAAATATTAGCTGAACTCGAAACAGATGCAGAGACTATTAGTGCAGGACTTTTGCATGACGTATTGGAAGATACTAAGATTACTGAAGAAGAAATGAAAAAAGAATTCGGAGAGAATATAGTTTTTTTGGTAAATGGTGTGACAAAACTAGGAACTTTAAAATATCGTGGACACGAAAGACATGTAGAAAGTTTAAGGAAATTCTTTGTAGCAATGACAAATGATCTACGCGTTGTCATTATAAAATTTGCTGATAGATTGCATAATTTACGCACACTCCAATTTCTAAGAGAAGATAAAAGAAAAAGAATAGCCTTGGAATCAATAGAAGTTTATGCTCCACTTGCCAATCGTCTTGGTATGGGAAAATTAAAAGGTGAAATAGAAGATGCTGCTTTTCCTTACGCTTATCCTAAAGAATATGCACAAATAGAAGAGATTATAAAAGAAAAAAAAGACTTACACCAAAAATATTTAAAAGAAGTACATGAAGAACTAAAAAAGGAACTAAACAAAAATAAAATAAAAATATTTAAAATCGATTATCGAATAAAACATAAATACAGTCTCTGGAAAAAACTTCTAAAACGTGAGATGGATATAGAAAAAGTGCATGACATTGTCGCTCTGCGTGTTGTCGTAGAGAATATAGAAGAATGTTACAGAGTCTTAGGAATAATTCATTCTATTTGGAAACCTTTACCTGGAAGAATTAAAGATTATATAGCTGTTCCTAAGCCTAATGGCTACCGTTCGATTCATACTACTGTTTTTACTGGTTCAGGTGGAATAGCAGAAATTCAAATAAGAACAAAAGAAATGCATAACGAAGCAGATTATGGTTTTGCTGCACATTTTGCCTATAAAGAGAAAGATCAGAAAAAATCAAACAACGATAAATCTCAGTTTAAATGGATTGAAGAGTTAAAAAATTTTAATTATGAATTAGAAAAACCTCAAAAATATTTAGAACATCTAAAAACTGATTTTTTTAATGACCGTATCTTTATTTTTACTCCTAAAGGTGATGTTGTTGATCTGCCGGAAGATGCGAGCCCTATTGATTTTGCCTATGAGATACACTCAGATATTGGTGATCATATCTCTGGAGTAAAAGTAAATGAGAAAATAGCTCCGATCCTTTCAAAATTAAAAAATGGAGATGCTGTAGAAATAATAACTAGAAAAGATGCACATCCTTCCAGAAAATGGTTAGAATATTCTAAAACCAATGTTTCAAAAAAGAATATTAGATCTTACCTAGAAAAAAACAGCCTACTCTCCAAACTTAAATCTTTTGGAAAAAACTAAATACTAAAGTTAGAAATATCATAAAGTTTACTGTCATCGACTGACTTTTTTATTTCTTCTTCTGTCTTATCCTCTAGAGATACGTCAATCTCGTCTACACTCGCATTAATGGAGGCTGATTCTATCGAATTATCTATAACATTTTTATTAATGTAATTTTCTAGCATCTCTTCTGGTTTTTTTTCTATAGTAGATTTATTTATTGAATCCAAAATAGCACGTAGGTCTTCGGTAGAAAAGAAATCTATTTTAATTTGTCCTCCCAATTCTTTTCTGTCTATATGAACACGAGTGCCTAATTTATCTTGAAATTCTTCTTCTAGTTCTACTATTTCTGGATCTGGCATAAATTCTTTCTTTCGTACACGATCATAGGCTATTTTCCTAGCCAACCTTTCTGCTTCTCGTACTGTTATTTTCTTGTATAAAATTTCTTTAAATAAAACTATCTGCTCTTCAGGATGGTCTGCAAGCATTAAAATAGGTCTAGTATGGCCTTCAGTAATTTTACCTTCAGATAGTGCGTTTAACATTTCTTCAGACAAAGATAAAATACGTAAAGAATTAGAAACGTATTCCCTACTTCTACCCATTTTTTTTGCAACCTCTCCATGAGTAAATTTAAATTCATTAGTCAAACGAAAAAAAGCTCGAGCACGATCTACAACATTTAAATCTTCACGTTGTAAATTCTCTATGATAGCAAGTTCTAACTTCATCATAGAAGTATCTCCGATGCGAATAATAGCTGGTATTTGAGAAATTCTAGCAAGAATAGCTGCCCGAAGTCTGCGTTCTCCTGCGATGAGTTCGTATTCTGTAGTAATGCCACCATCCTCTTTTTCTACTTCTACACGGGAAACTGTAAGCGGTTGAAGTACTCCATATTGCCTTATAGAATCAGCTAAATCTTGAAGTCGAGTCTCATCAAAATCCCTCCTTGGTTGGAAAGGGTTGGGTTTTATTTTATCAGTGTCAATCCAGAAAATTGAATTGGAATACAAGTTAGACATAGGTTTATTTTAGCATAAAGATTTTATTTTTAATAATGCATAAGTTCACATACATATGGCACTCCTAATTAAATTAGGAAATGCGTCAATTTAACAAATTT
>PFRK01000043.1 GCA_002788475.1 Candidatus Nomurabacteria bacterium CG_4_9_14_0_2_um_filter_32_10
CATTCGCACCACTTCTACTCATCCATATTTAGCCCGTCTGCCGAAGCACGGGCAGGTAAAAATTGCCGAAGAAAAAACAGCAAAAACTAGACAAAACAAAGAAAGTATTGTAGAAAAATCATCCAATTTAGAGCAAAATTATATCACGAATAGCAATGTAGAGCCCAAAATATCCGAAGTTGGTGAGATTTTTACCCCATTAACTCGTGATATAGACACAGAATATTATGTTTATGTTATTTTGTGTAAAAATAATAGTCTATATATAGGTCAAACTAATAATTTACAAAATCGTTGGGAACAACATTGTCAAGGAAAAGGTGCTTTATGGACAAAAGTTCATAAACCAGTAAAAATTGTCTATCTTGAAAAAAAGAATACATTAGAAGAAGCATTAAAACGAGAAAAGGATTTAAAGACTGGTTTTGGAAGGAAATGGCTCAAAAAATTACTAGCTAAAAAATCCGAAAATAACCTGCCTGCCGCAACATACACGGCACATGCAGGTGAGATTTTTACCCCACCAACTCGCCTGCCTGCCGCGACGCTTGCGGCGCAGGCAGGTGATATAAGAAATCTTGGAGGTGAGGTAGAATCTATCCGTTCCTCTAGAGATGCTGAGCTTTGCCCTTATTGTCTATCAAAAGATTTTGTCAAAAGAGGCACTAGGAAAAATATAAATCAAGTAGTGCAACTTTATCTTTGCCGAAATGAAGGATGTAAAAGGACATTTACAGCTACAGATGTAAAAGGTAAACATTTCCCTCTCCATATAGTTATCGAATCAATGAATTATTATAATCTAGGATTTTCTTTAGAAGAAACTTGTAAAATTATCAAAAAGAAATTTGGAGTAGCACCAGAATCCGCTACTTTATCAGATTGGATAAATGAATACAAACCACTTTGTCGATATGAAAGACTCCGTTCTTATGCTAATAAAATGTTTAAACCGATGGACATGATAGAAGTCGTCACTATGGCTCACCGACAACTTTATCGTTTTAGATATCACCGAGCCAAAACTATTTTAATGTTAGAAGAATTTAAAAACCGTAATCTTCGTCCTTTGAAAAATTATTTAGACAATGTTTCTAGTGAGACTCCACACCAATATTTCCAAGACGGAGAAAGAATGAGTGAAATAAGATCAAAGTTTGATAAAGCCGATATGATAGTACGTTCAAAATCTAATTTTGCAAATCGTTTAACAGCCTTTGTATTGCAATCTATCCCGGATAACAAACAACGTCATGAAGAAGTACAAAGATTTATGCTTGCTAATGATTCCTGCACAGTGGCAACAGAAGTGCCAGTTTATATTAGAAAAGAAGACATTGAACATATGGAAAATGAATTAAAATTTAAAATTGTTGGGGAAGAAGGAATAAAGTTTAAAGGGAAAAAAGAGGGAAAGCTACCAAAAGACAACTCAACATCGGAAGCAGTACGCAGCCTCCCTCGGATGCTAACTGGACACATTGATATCATTCAGATTCGCAATGGGCAAATTCATTTACTTGATTACAAACCAAATGCAAGCAAAGAACGTCCTATAGAACAACTCACTTGGTATGCATTAGCAATGTCACGCTTGACAGGTTTACGAATATTTAATTTTACCTGTGCTTGGTTTGATGAAAAAGATTATTATCAATTTTATCCACTTCATGTAGTCAAGAAACTTACTGGCAATAAAAAAAGAAAGTTCCGCTATAGATCAGGAGAACTAGTAGAGGTACCAAGAACAAACGAACTTGTAATCATAAAAAACAAAGGACCAGACCCACCCAGCTGAATTAAAAAAACAAAAATTAGATGAAAATTATAAATTAAAAAAAATGAAAAACATAACAAAAATAGTTTTATTCAAAAACAAACAAGTTCGAAAAACACTTCATAATAATGAATGGTATTTCTCTGTGATTGATATCATTGAAGCTTTGACAGAAAGCTTAGACCCTAATGATTATTGGTATAAAATGAAAATTAGGGTTAAAAATGAGGACAGAATTGAGTTATCGACAATTTGTCGACGACTTAAATTAATATCCTCTGATGGTAAAAAATATGAAACTGATTGTGTAAATACTGAAGACGGATTCCGCATCATCCAATCTATTCCCTCTCCTAAAGCAGAACCATTTAAACGATGGCTCGCAAAAGTTGGTTATGAACGTATACAAGAAATTGAAAATCCAGAATTGGCAACCAAAAGAACTAAGATGCTTTATAGATTAAAAGGTTACAGTGAAGATTGGATTGAAAAAAGAATACGAGGAATTATCATTCGAGAAGAATTGACTGATGAATGGAAAAATAGAGGAGCTAAAGAAGATAAAGATTATGAGATATTAACTGCAGAAATTTCTAAAGCAACTTTTGGAGTTACCCCAAGTGAGTATAAAAAACTAAAAGGGCTAAAACGTCAGAATTTACGTGACCACATGGATGATTTTGAATTAATCTTTAATATGCTCGGAGAAAAAGCTACTACAGAGATACATCGTGTAGAAGATTCAAAAGGAATCCCTAAATTAAAGACTGATGCTCGCATAGGAGGAAATATTGCTGGTGGTGCTCGTAAAAAATTAGAAAAAAGACTTGGTCGTTCAATAGTCACAAAACAGAATTTCTTAAAAAGAAAAGAAAATAAGAAATTAAAATAAAAACACAAAAAATGACAACACCATATTATCAAAATAATAAATATTGCAAACCATTTACTCCTAGGAAACCCGTCCGCAGTTTTCGTGATTTAGAAATCTATCAAAAAACATTACAATGCTCTGTTTTAGTAGTGAAAGATTTAGTACCGACATTGCAAAAATTAAAATATTCGTTCGAAGAAAATATGGTTAATTGTGCGATGTCTGTACCTTTGTTCATAAGTGAAGCTCATAGTCTAAGGTTTGCAAGTTTTGAAGGAGGAGTGATGCTTTTAGAAAAATCTATGGCAGGATGTAATAAAATGATTGTTTACTTGGAACAAATGAAGGGTGTCTATGGTTCAAAAATCAATGCAGATTTGATTGATGATTTGATTGGAACATACTCTGACAGTCGAACAAAATCTTTTCACTTGGAAAAGTCGTGGAAAAGATTTAAAACAAGCGAATTAAGTGGAGAAATAAAACCAAAAAACTTTAAATACTAATATGTTAAGCTTTTTAAGAAAAAAGAATACAGAAATAACAGATGCTGAATGGAAAACAGTAGCTGAATTAAAAGTCGGTATGCAAATTGCCGTGCCTAAAAATGGAATACTTGATGTTCATAAAACTGGACAAATTGATTCACGAGAATTATTTGATGGCGGAGATGTTTTGTGGGATGAAATAGAAAGTATTGAATATGTCGGTACTGAACAAGTATGGGATATTGAAGTAGAAGGGACTCATAACTTTATTGGTAACAATATATTTGCCCATAACACATATATGAGTGGTAATCTAGAAGTAGCAGGAACAGTGAAAATTACAGGAGGAAGTCCTGGAGCAAGCAAAGTACTTACTTCTGATGCTAATGGTTTAGCTTCTTGGACTACTTTAGGTTCTGGATCAATTAGTGACATATATCTTTTAAATACTGGTGATACTGGGAGTGGAGCATATACTTTCTCTGGAGGTATCTTTAATGTTAATGCTTCTTCTAACTTTGCTACTAATATTAATACTGGTACTTCAACTGGAGCGGTTAGTATTGGAGGTGGTTCTAATACTTTTGCAATAGCTTCCACTGGATTAGATGTTTCTACTACAGGAGCATTATCTGGTATTACAACTATCACTACTTCTGGAGCAATTAACTCTCAAACCATTTCTTCTACTGCTAACTTCACCGGAACAGTCGCAGTCGCTACTTCCATTAGAGCTGGAGCAACTGCAATGGTAAGTAGCGCTCTTATAGGTGCAGTCGCAGGTGGTAATGGTTTTGAATTTGGACACACCAACTCTGCTGGTTATCGTGGAACTCTCGGTGCAGAGGCAAGTAGTGGTGCAAACTTTATTGCATTTAATTCTGAAGCTGGTACTACTGCCAACACTTATCGCACTCGTGGTGTTGTTGGCTCGGTTATGAAATCTGATAATGGGGGTGGATTTACATTTAATAAAGTCGCCACAGCAACCGCAGACAATCAAGCACTTACAAATTTAATGACAATATCAAATGCAGGAGTTGTAACTGCAGCTGGTTCTTTTTCTGGAAATATTACTGGCACCGTCACAGGACATTCATCACTAGATTTAGCTCTTACTGGTGGAACCATGACTGGTGATATAACTAGTAATTCAAATTTTGTTTCTACTGCTAGAAATAAAGGGGTTGTGGGTACTTATAATTCAACCTTAACTGATCAAGTTTGGTCGATTGGGGCAGCTTACACAAACAATGCAACTGGTGCAGATTTTGGTAATTTATATGGTATGGCCTATTGTCACACCAATAATGCTAACTGTACATCAGGATTAGCACATCAAATTGAATTTGTAAATAATGGCACAGTCGGTACTGCGATAGGACTTGCTGGTGGTATTTGGACAAATGGTGCAATTACTGCTACGGGTGCTATCACAGGTTCCAATCTTTCCGGTACTAACACAGGAGATCAAACACTGGCAGGATTAGGTGGTGCACCAGTTGGAGCTAAATATATTGTTCAAACAGCTGATGCAACTCTAACAG
>PFRK01000014.1 GCA_002788475.1 Candidatus Nomurabacteria bacterium CG_4_9_14_0_2_um_filter_32_10
AGAACAAAAATAATTAAAGGTGGAAATAAAGAAATAAGTGATGAAGATTTAATACCAGAAAAAGAAACGATGCTTGTTTTTACTGCCGGTGGATATGTAAAGCGTACTGATCCTTCTGAATATCATTCACAAAAAAGAGGAGGAGTTGGTGTCATTGATTTAGAAACTAAAGAAGAAGATTTTATAACAATGCTTGTATCTGGGTCTACTCATAGTGATTTATTATTTTTTACAAATTTGGGTAAAGTTTATCAAATTAAAATGTATGATATTCCAGAAGGACGTCGTGCTACGAAAGGTAAATCTATTATGAATTTTTTAGCATTGAATAATGATGAGAAAGTTACTTCTATATTGCCAATGCCAAAAGAATTAAAAAAATCGCCAATTTCATTAATGCTTGTAACAAAAAATGGTACAGCTAAGAGAATGTTAGGAGAAGGATTTAAAGATGTGAGAAGAAGTGGAATTATTGCAATTCGTTTAGATAAAGGAGACCAGCTTGTTTCTGCCTTAATAGTAGAAAAAGGTGATGAAGTTATGGTAGCTACTGGAGGTGGACAATCCATAAGATTCAAAGAATCTGATGTTAGGGAGGTGGGTAGAACAGCTGGAGGTGTTCGTGGGATTAAACTGGCATCCTCCAAAGGCGGACAAGAAAATGATGAAGTTATAGGAGTTGATGTAGTAAAAAAAGATAATAAAGACGGTGCTTTTTTGACAATGAGTGCCAATGGTTTCGGTAAGAAAACAGCACTTAAAGAATACAAAGTTCAGAAAAGAGGTGGTTCTGGTGTAAAAACTGCCAAAGTAACACCAAAAACTGGCAAACTAATTGTGGCAAAAGTTTTGACCGATCAAGAAGAGGAATTAATAGCTATGTCAAAGAAAGGTCAAGTTATTAGAACAGCCTTGAAAGATATTTCTTCTTTAGGTAGACAGACTCAAGGGGTCACCATCATGCGTCTTCGTGCTGGTGACGGCATTGCTTCTCTCACGTGCATGTAAATCTCACAACTTATTTTATGAATAAAATTTATTTTCTTATTGGTGCATCTGGGGTTGGTAAAACAGCGACAGCCGAAATGTTGGAAAAAGAAAGAAAGGATCTTTATTTTTGCTATCCTGATAAAGAAGAGATTATTCCTTCAAAATAAGAAATGATAAAAAACTCTGGTAGTTTAGAAAATTGGCAAAAATTTAAAACCATAGAAAGAATTAAAAATATTAAAGAAAAGTATCTTAATAAAAAGTCAGTTCTTTTGGACACTCAATCACATTATGAGTTTATAAAAAATGCTTGCGAACTGAATAATATAAAAAATTTTGAAGTTATTCTTCTTGATTGTAATGATTTAGTTAGAAATGAGAGATTAAATAAAAGAGGACAATCACATCTTGCAAACCAAGACATAACAAATTGGGCTAATTTTTTACGAGAAGAATCAAAAAAGTACAATTATACCCTGATTGATACGTCAAATCATTCAATTCAAGAGATGGCCGACATTTTAAGAAAAATTATCAGTTGAATAATGTCAAAGCCCGCCTTTGACACCAGCTTGAACATTAAAATTTAGTGTTTCTTTTATAAAACTTTTTTGATCACCAAAAATTGAAATTAAAAACTTTTTATTAACTATTGGTAAATTTCTATTAGATATAAAATCATTATAACTGCTCCATTTATATTCTTTGGGGGTTTTTACCAATTTATCTTTTACGGGGTTCATATGAATATAAGCTGATGTCCACATTAATTGAGGGTTATTTTCAACAAGTACTGCTTTAAATTTGTCTTGGAAAATATGCCCGATTCTTTTATGTTTTAGATTTATATACCTAGCATAACTTGTGCAAAGTTTTAATATTAATTTTGAAATTGATACATCTCCAATTTGTTCAATCAGTAAATGAAAATGATTTGGCATTAGACAAAATGCATAGAGTTTGAAATCTTTTTTATCTGTTTTAGTGATTCTAATTCTAGAGTAGGGCATAGCAATTATTTTTTCTTTATTTAATTCTTCTTCTGTAAAGCCCAAACAAAGACCAAGTCTAAAAAGGAAAGCTTTATAATCTTGTTCCTCAAAAAATATTTTTTCTTTATTATTACCTCTATTATAGACATGATAAATATTTTTAGGGGCAAATTCTTTAAAATCTCTATTATTCATAATATACTGTTTATTATAACTGTCAAAGGCGGGCCTTGGCAAGGTCTAAATGTCAAAGGCGGGCTTTGACATCTTTTAGTTGTTAGTTTTTAGGTAAAGGTTTATAATTAAACCATGTTTACTGATCCGGTAAAAAATTTAAAAGTCTTTGGTTTAAGAGAAGATATGATTGTTGCGGATTTGGGTGCTGGAACAGGTTTTTATACTATTCCTGCTGGGAAAATAGTGTCAATGGGGAAAGTTTATGCTATTGAAGTGCAGAGAGATTTTTTGATTACTGTAAAAAATAAAGCAGTGGAAGCTCATCTTGATAATGTAGAATGTCTTTTGGGTGATGTTGAAAAAATAGGTGGTACAAAGTTGAAAGATAAAATCATAGATGCAGTTATTGCTTCCAATATACTTTTTCAAATAGAAGACAAAGACAAATTTATAGAAGAAATAAAAAGAATACTTAAATCTGAAGGTAAACTTCTTCTTATTGATTGGTCAGATAATGGATCTGTTATTGGACCTAGTTTTGACAAGATTATTTCTAAAGATAAAGCACGTGAAATGTTTGAAAGTAAGGGTTTTATATGGCAACGTGATATTGATGTTGGGGATCATCATTATGGTATAATATTTAGTAAGTAATAAAGTAGAAAGTTTATAAAGTTCATAAAGAAAAATCAAATTTAATTCATGAAAGGGAATTTTCAAATTATAATTTTAGTTGTATTTATTGTAGCTGCTGTTTTAGGAGTTTTTGTTTTTTCTGGTGCGATACCCTTAGGAGGTGAAAAAGATACTGATGCACAAGGTACTGTGGTTTTATGGGGTACAGTAAAAGCCCAAATTATGAATTCTTTACTTGAAGATTTTAATCGTGCTAATTCTACTTTTATTGTGAAATATGAAGAAAAATTAGCTGATACTTTTGATAATGATTTATTAGAGGCGCTTGCTGCAGGTGTGGGACCTGATATGTTTTTTATAACAGATGACTTAGCATTTAAATATAATAATAAAATTTTTACTATTCCTTATACTAGTTTTTCAATTAATACTTTTAAGAATAGTTTTGTTTCTGCAGGAGAAGTTTTTTTAACCTCAAAAGGAGTTATGGCCTTTCCGATGACTGTTGATCCTTTAATGATGTATTACAATAGGAGTGTTCTTGATGCGAATAGTATTGCTTATCCTCCAGTTTATTGGGATGAGTTTATTAATCTTGTTCCACTTTTGACCAAAAAAGATGAAAGAGGGATGATTACAAAAAGTACAATTGCTATGGGTCAATTTTCAAATGTTTTGAATGCTAAGAATATTTTAGCAACACTTTTTATGCAGACAGGAAATTTGATTGTATCTGAAAAAAATGGGTCTTTTATATCTGTTTTAAATAGCAATGTTGGGAAATATGATTTAGGCTCAGTTTTAAAATTTTATACAGATTTTGCTGATCCATTGAAAGATGTTTATTCTTGGAATAAATCTTTTTCTAACTCTCGTGATACTTTTAGTAAAGAGAATTTAGTATTTTATTTTGGCTATGCTAGTGAACTTCAATCTTTAGTAAATAAAAATCCCAATCAAAATTTTCTAGTCACATCTTTCCCCCAAATTAGAGATAGTAATTTTAAATTAACTGGAGGTCGTGTTATGGGTATTGCTATTTCTTCTTTTTCTAAAAATTTTAATACTGCTTTTGTAGCTTCAAGTCTTATGGCAAATAGTGATTTTGCTTCTAAATTTGCTGCTTCTCTTGGTATAGCCCCAGTACGTCGGGATTTATTGGCAGTTAAACCGACAGATGCATATTTACCGATTTTTTATAATTCTGCATTTTTTACGAAAAGTTGGCTTGATCCATCACCTAAAGACACTAATGATATTTTTCGGATAATGGTTGAGAAAGTATTTTCGAATAGTATGACAGTGACTGCAGCTATAAGTGATGCTAGTGCTAAACTTGGATTATTATTAGTTAAATAAATCCACCAAAATTTTTTATGAAGTTAAATAAAAATAATAAAATATATAATATTAAAAAATTTAGGCAGATAAATTTTAAATTATTTTTAATCCTTGCTGTTATCTTAGTGGGAGTTGTTTCTTTATTTTTTATTTCTAATACAAAAGTTTCTGCTCAAGCAGGAAATGAAATAATTGTAAAAACAATAGGATATTCTATATTAAGCCCAAATAGTTTTGTATTTGGTGGACATTATTCTGGGAATATTGAAAGAAAAGGGTTTACTACTTATTTTCAATTTAAAAAAAATAATTCGAATTTAGATATTGATGCAGAAGAAACAATAAAAATTATTCGTGAGACAAATGTAGAAGAATTTAATGATTTTTATACAAGTCCAGAACTTAATCTTTTTTCGACTTATTATTTTCGAGCGGTTGGCTATTTTAATGATAATCCTAGTGAAAAGTTTTATGGTAATATTT
>PFRK01000025.1 GCA_002788475.1 Candidatus Nomurabacteria bacterium CG_4_9_14_0_2_um_filter_32_10
TTTAAAACGCATTGCCTTAATGAATCTATAATTGATAAATTTTTTCCAGTTTCAGATAAAAATGGTCTTGGTATGTTGCCTGTAATGGCATCAAAATATGGTCTTTTAATTGGTACTGGTAGTGGAGCTGTGTCTTATGCTGTGCAAAATTACTTATCTAAATTAAAAAAGAATGATGTAGTAGTGATGCTTTTTGGTGATTCTGGTCGCGCTTATTTATCTAAAAATTATTTTTAATAGATTTTACAAAATATCTGAATCTCAATATCAATGTTAGAAAACTTAACTATAATAAATAATGCGAGTATTGTTTAGATAGATAAAAAAGGAGTTCTTATGTTTAAAATAAAAAAAATTCTTGTCTTACAGAGGGATGAGAATGTTTACATAGAGTATTTTCTATGTAAATTTCTTTTCTTCCGATGGTGGAAGAAAAAAAGCCGATGATTTATGTTGTCGGCTTTTATTTTTATTCTTCAAATAAATCAACTACACTTAGTACTTCTTCAAACGAAGTGATTCCATTTATTATTTTTACTATACCATCTTGACGCATTGAAAGTATTCCTTGTTTACTTGCAACTTTTTTTATTTCACGTTCACTTGGGTTTTGAGGCATTATTTTTTCTATTGCCTCATCAGTTTTGATTGCTTCGAAAATACCTATTCGTCCTTTGTATCCAGTCATATTACATTTTTCACAACCGACGGGAGATAAAAATTTAATAGGTGCATCAGGATTTATATTATAATTTGAAAGACTTTTACCTTCTTCTTTTATTCCATCCATTATTAATTTTATGATACTTTTTTCTTTTTCAGTAGGCTCTTTTTCTTTTTTACAAGATAAACAGAGTTTACGAACTAAACGTTGAGCGATAGAAAGAGAAAGCGCTGAGACCATAATTTTAGGATTTGCATCAAGATCAATTAAACGAGGAATAACACCAGCTGCATTATTGGTATGGAGAGTAGAGAATACCATATGTCCCGTTAAAGCTGCTTCTATCGCTGTTTTAGCGGTCTCTGCGTCTCGTATTTCACCGATCATTACTACATCTGGATCTTGACGTAAAGCTGAACGTAATCCTTCTAAAAATGTGTAACCTTTTTCATCATTTGTTTGGGTTTGAGTTATTCCAGTTAAATGATATTCGATTGGGTCTTCGATAGTTATTATTTTTATTTCTGGAGAATAAATTCTTTTTAAAAATGCATAAAGAGTTGTTGTCTTTCCAGAACCAGTAGGACCAGTGACAAGAATCATTCCATTTGGTTTTGCGATTTCTTTTTCTATTATAGAAAAGAGATATGGTTCTATCCCTATTTCTTCAAGTTTTACCTGGATAGATTTTGGATCTAAAATACGCATAACAATTGATTCACCATATGCGCCAGGAATGAGAGAAGTACGAATACTTATTTCTTCTTTTTCTTCCATAATACTAAAACGTCCATCTTGGGCGATTTTTGAGGTTAACTTCATTCCAGAAAGGAGTTTTATTCTTGAATTAAGTAAATGGTAGATATTATTTTCAAAAAACATTACGTCATGAAGTATCCCATCCAATCTGAGTCTTAGCCTACTTTTGTCTTGTTGTGGTTCTATATGTATATCAGAAGCTTTGATGGCTATTGCCCCAGCTAATATTATTTCAAACATATGAGAAATTTTATGTATTGAGTTTTCTTCAGTCGTCTCTTTTATTAGTTTTTCTATATCTTTTATTGTTTTGATATCTTTTGCAGTTTCCCTTAAAACTTCACCAGATATATCTAAACCTCCTATTTTAGAATTTTCTGCTAAAGAGAGTTCTTTATATCTATCCCAGACTTTTTCTAAACTTGCCATTGATACCATATAAAAAGTAGGGATTAAATTCTCCCTTTCTACTTGATCTTTTAATTTTGATAGTAGGTCGTCTGAAGGGGAACGCACTCCAATAAAAATATTTTTTCCAAAAAGTTTAAAAGGCGCTATTTTTAATTTACGAGAATCTTTTTCAGATATTGCTCGAAGTGCTTCATTATCTACCCCCAAACGAGATAAGTCTATATAAGGAAGTTTATATTTTGATTCTGCCAATATTGCTATCAATTCTTCTTCTTCTTGTCTATGTAGGTCATCTAGTTGTCTATTTTGTTTTTCTTCATCAAAGGTTGCCATTTATCTTTTAATAATACAACATTTTATTATGAATAACCCCTTGACTTTTTACCAAAAAAGTGTATACTTAATAGTAGAGAATTTATTTTCTTTATATTTTAAATAAACAATTTATTAATTTACCTTAAGGAGTTGTTATGGGAAAGTTTCTTTTTGTTTTAGTCATGTTTTTAATAACTTTTGTTTTGACGTATTCTTATTTGGATTCTAATTATCCATACCAGATTCAAGTAAAAATGGTTCAGACAGGTGAAATTTTAGACTGTAGGGCTAACGTTTGTTATCGGTCTGAAATTGGAGATACTATTTTAGTTTTGTATCTTGAAGGGTCGCCACAAAGGGCAATTTTATTGAAAAAATAAACTTTAATAGTAAAAAAAATTAGCTCACAAGGAAGCAATAAGCTACTTGTGAGCTTTCTTGTTTTTCAACAACAGGCCTTGCCTGTTTAGGATGGTTTTGATAAGATATTTATATGTCAATGAGAAAAGTAGATTTTGAAATAGGGGAATTTTATCATATTTATAATCGTGGAAATAGTAAGCAAAAAATTTTTAATAATAAAGAAGATTATGAACGTTTTATAAAATTACTTTTTCTTTCTAATGGTAATAATAGTTTTAAAATTCATTTTATAAAAAATGATGTTGTTTATGATTTTGATAGGGGAGAGCGTTTAGTTGATATTGGTGCATATTGTTTAATGCCTAACCATTTTCATTTATTAATTAAAGAGAAAGTGGAAAATGGGATAAGTAAATTTATGCAAAAACTCACGACTGCTTATGTTATGTATTACAACGAAAAATATAAAAGGATTGGCAGTCTATTTGAAGGTAAATTTAAATCAGAACATGTTGGAAATGATAGATATTTAAAGTACACATTTTCATACATACATCTTAATCCCATTAAATTATTAGAATCAAAATGGAAAGAACTTGGAATAAAAGATAAAAATAGGGCCATTAATTTTTTAAAAGATTATAAATATTCAAGTTTTAAGGATTTTTTAAGAGAGGCTCGCATAGAATCAAGTATTTTAAGCAGAAGATCTTTTCCTGATTATTTTTCAACTACTAAAATTTTTATTAGTGAAATTCTAGATTGGATAAATTATAATAAAAATGAGTTAAATTAAACAGGCAAGGCCTGTTAACTTCCTGTTAACTTTTTTCTTCATCAAAGATTACCATTTAATATAAATTATAACTTAAATGGTATAATTTACATAATGGCTAAGAATAATAAAACATTAGTATTGTTGGATTCTCATGCGATAATACATCGGGCTTATCATGCCCTGCCTGAATTTTTATCATCCCGTGGTGAGCCGACTGGAGCCTTATATGGGCTTTCTAGTATGTTGATGAAGATAATTACTGATTTGAAGCCGGATTATATTGTGGCTTGTTATGATTTGCCACAAAAAACTTTTAGACATGAAGCTTATGATCAATATAAAGCAGGAAGAGCAAAAACTGATGATGCTCTTATTTTACAATTAAAAAATTCTAGACAAATTTTTGATGCATTCGGTGTTCCTACTTATGATGCTCTTGGTTTTGAGGCGGATGATGTATTAGGTACGATAGTGGAAAAGCTAAGGGAAGATAAGAATATAAATATAATTATCGCATCGGGCGATATGGATACGATGCAATTAATAGATGGCAAGAAGGTTCAAGTTTATACCCTAAAGAAAGGAATAAATGACACTATTTTATATGATGAAGATAAAGTTTTTGAAAGATTTGGTTTTAAACCGAAGTTGTTACCAGATTATAAAGGATTAAGAGGAGATCCTTCTGATAATATAATTGGTATTAAAGGAATTGGTGAAAAGACAGCAACAAATTTAATTGTTAATTTTGGAACGATAGAGGAAATATATAAGCAATTACGAATTAAAAATTACGAATTACAATTTAAAAAATTAGGAATCTCGGATAGAGTTATACAACTTTTAAAAGATAACGAAGAGGAAGCTTTATTTTCAAAAACTTTAGCAAAAATTAGGATTGATGCTCCAGTGAATTTTAATTTACCTAAAAAAACTTTTTGGGAAAATGCAGATTTGAAAAAAGTTGAAAATATTTTTTCTTTATTTGAATTTAGAAGTTTGTTTGCACGATTGAAAAGTTTTTGGAACAATGGTCAGAAATCGAATTTAGCAGAATTTACTCGGGTCCTCGGGTCGCCTGCGCAAGATTCTTTAAAAGAGCAGGCTCAACCAGACCAGCTCGCAAATTCTCTGAATCCGATTTCTGAAGAAAAATTAAAAGAAACATCTATTGCTCTTTGGCTTGTAAATTCAGACATAACTAATCCTTCTTTAGAAGATATATTACATTATGCAAAC
>PFRK01000046.1 GCA_002788475.1 Candidatus Nomurabacteria bacterium CG_4_9_14_0_2_um_filter_32_10
ATAAGGAAAGGGAAATTGCAGGATCAATAGAACACATTATTGAATCATTAAATTGGCTAGGAATCAATTGGGATGAAGGTCCAAATATTGGAGGGCCACATGCTTCATATTTACAATCAGAAAGATTAGATTTATATAAAAAATACGCACAAATTTTAATTGATAAAGATTTGGCATATCCTGATCCATACACTGAAGAAGAAGTAGGAATATTTCGTGACCAAGCAGAGCTCGCAAAAAAACCATTTTTATATAGAGAACATCGCCCAGAAGTTTTTGATAAATGGGATGCCTGCCCGTCCTCTGGTGGGGCTACGAAACCACTTCGTTTTAAAACTCCTAAAATAAAAAGTTATAAATGGAATGATTTAGTTTATGGAGATCTTTCAGCTGGACCTGAAGCACTCGATGATTTTATTTTAATAAAAAGTGATGGTTACCCAACATATAATTTCGCACATATTGTAGATGATATTGAGATGGGTGTGACACATGTGATGCGTGGACAAGAATTTATTTCTTCTACTCCTAAATTTTTATCAATTTATGATGCATTAGATATCAAAGCCCCACTTTATGCTACATTGCCACCAATAATGGGTGCAGATGGAAAGAAAAAACTTGGAAAAAGAGATGGCGCGAAGGATGTTTTAGAATATAGAAATGAAGGGTATTTACCTGAAGCTATGATTAATTTCTTAGCTCTTTTGGGCTGGAATCCTGGAGATGAAAGAGACATATTTACTGTAGATGAGCTTATAGAAGCTTTTGATATTTCTCGTATAGGACATTCAGGAGCACAGATGAATTTAGAAAAATTAGATTGGATAAATAAAGAACACATAAAAAAAATGGGTTTTGAAGAATTAAAGAAAAATATTTTTGAATATCTTCCAGATGAATTAAAAATAGAAAAATTAGTTCCGATTATCACAGAAAGAATTTCTAAGTGGGGTGACATAAAAAATATGATAGAAGCAGGGGAGTTGGATTTCTTTTATAAAATACCAGTATATCAAAAAGAAAAATTAATTTATAAAAATACAACACAAGAAAAGATTTTTGAAAATATAAAACTTGCGATAGATACATTAGGTGGATTAGATGAAAAAGATTTTACAGTTTTAAATATAAAAAATATCTTAATGGAAATTGCAAATGGATTAGAAAGTAGGGGAGAGTTATTACATCCTGTCCGATATGCTCTTTCAGGACTTGATAAATCTCCAGATCCATTCGTGATTGCAGAAGTTTTAGGAAAAAATGAAACATTATCAAGATTACAAAAAGCAATTTAAATTATTTATATTTATTCTCTTAGGAATTTTTATGGTTTTTCCTATTGTTTTTTCTTATGCGCAAACAGTCGGAGAATTAAATGATAAAATAGATCAAAAAAATACAGACATAAGTAAATTAGAAGAAGAAATCAAACAATATCAAGCTCAAATTAATGATTTGGGGAAACAAAAAGCTTCTCTAAGTGTTTCTATTAAACAACTTGATTTAACTAGAAAAAAATTAGCTACTGATATATCTATATCAACAGCTAAAATAGACAAAACAACTTTAAAGATAAAAGAATTAAGTCTAGAGATAGGTAGTAAGGAAGATATTATAGTGAATAATATAAATGCTTTATCTTTAGATATAAAAAATATAAACGAACTTGAACAAAATGATGTTGTAGCTATGATGTTGTCAGAAAATGATTTTACATTAATCTGGAACGATATAGATAATATGGCTACTATCAGTAGAAAAATTATAGAAAAAACAAATGAATTGAGACAAGTTAAAACTAACTTAGAAGATACGAGAACCGAGACGACAGATGCCAAAAATGAACTCATAGCACTAAAATCTAAACTCACTGACCAGAAAAAAATTGTAGACCAAAACACAAAAGAAAAAAATAAACTCCTATCGCAAACAAAAAATAGCGAATCTAGTTATCAAAAATTATTAAAAGACAGGCTTTTAAAAAAAGAAGCCTTCGAAGCAGAATTAGAAGCATATGAATCACAATTAAAATTTATTTTAGATCCATCTTCTCTTCCAGGAAAAGGAATTTTATCTTGGCCTCTTGATGATGTATATGTAACTCAATTATTTGGTGTAACAAAATATTCTAAGCGTTTATATGCTTCAGGAAGTCATAGTGGAGTCGATTTTAGGGCTTCTGTAGGTACTCCTGTCAAAGCAGTCGCAGATGGAGTAGTTTTAGGTACTGGAGATACAGATAAAGCTTGCCCTTACGCTTCTTTTGGTAAATTTATATTTATAAAACATAATAATGGATTATCAACTACATATGGTCATCTTTCTCTGATAAAAGTTTCAGAAGGAAATAATGTAAAAAGAGGAGATATAATAGGATATTCTGGTAATACAGGACATACAACTGGACCTCACTTACATCTAACAGTATATGCATCTGAAGCTGCTAGAATGGAGACAAGACCAAGTAAAGCTTGTGAAGGACGTTTTTATACAATGCCAATAGCACCAACAAATGCTTATCTTGATCCTATGTACTATTTGCCTCCGTATAATTAAAACTAACAGTTTGTATTGCTTAAGATATATATAAAATGGTAAAATTAAGTTATGTTTAATAATATAAAAAATCAACAAGAAAGTGGACCTGCATCAACACAAGGTGGGTTCTTAAAATTAATAATTTTTATTATCGTTGCTTTATTTTTGATGAAATATTTTGATATTTCTCTATCTGATATTATCGATTGGATTAAAAATATTTTTTAATATTAAAATGATAAGTTTTAATGAAAGAAAAAGAGGAATAAGTATAATAGGAGTTTTATTATTGGGATTTATTCTTATTTTAGTGCTTAGTTATTTTAAAATAAGTGTCAAATCAATAGTAGAAAGTCCTGAAGCACAAGAGAATATAGAATATGTCGGGGGAGGTACTAGAAATTTGTGGAATGATTATCTTAAAAAACCGGCATTATATTTTTGGAATGATATTTTTATAAATATTTTTTGGAAATCTTTTATTAATAATATGGAACGCATCAGAGATGGTAAACCAACGGATTACGAGCTAGCTGCTCCATCTCTTGATAGGGAATAGTTTTTTTGTTTATATATCTAGATTGATATCACGTCGCACAATATATCTTTGCGACATACGTATAGTCGTATATAGTATTGTGTCTACTTACAAGAGCCAGAAAGCTCATAACCAGCTTTCTCTGCTTCTAAAGAAGTCATAAAATAAACTCTATTTTCTTGTTTGATAGTTTTTCCAGCCGAACAACTTACAGAATAATATTTACTTCCCCTATTTGAAGCAAAGAAATTCCCTGAAGTTGATTTTTCAGATTTTTGTAAAGTATTTGAATTTAAAGACAAATCAGACAAATTTATATTTTTAGCTTCTAAAGAACCTACAACATTGGCTTCTTGGCCTTCATATTCTATTTTTAAACCACCATTTGGGCTATTTTTTGATAATCTACCTAATTCAAATGAGCCCAATCCAACTAAAATAATGATAATGATCACTAAAATATCTTTTCCTTTATCATTCTCCATAAATTGCTTGATTTTTTCCATATAATTATATATACTCTTAATTGTCTTTATTATAAATAATTTTGAAATATTAGTCTACAGTTTTATTTTCTGTTTATTTTTAACTAGAACCTAGAAGCTATAATCTAATAATTAATTCATATGGCACATAGAAAAGCCGGCGGAACAGCGAAAAATTTAAGAGATTCTAATCCAAAGTATCTTGGTACAAAACTTGCTGATGGTCAAAAGGCTCAATCTGGGTCTATAATCATTCGTCAACGTGGTACAGTAATAATGGCTGGTAATAACGTATCTATGGGTAAAGATCATACATTATTTGCTTTAAAGCCTGGGACAGTCAAATTTGGCTCTAAAAGAAAAACTTCTTTTAACGGTAAAGTTGTTGTAAAAAAGATAGTAAATGTAATCTAACTTCCCTTCTAGTAAATAAAAAATCCCCACAATGATGGAGATTTTTTATTATATTTTTTCTACAATAAGTTTAAAAGAAGATTTTTTACCTTTAACTTCAATTGGAATTTCAAACTCCCCTATTTCTTTTATTTGTTTTTCTAAGACAATAAACTGTTCACTAATTTGAGCATGATATTCTTTTTCCATAACCTCTACTATCATTTTTTCATGAATTGCAGAAAAAAGATGACCTTTATCATCTGCTTTTGCTTTAATTGTGATAGTCTTACCTTTTATTTCATCTAAATTTCTTATTAAAAGATCTTCTTGCACTTCCCTTTCAATTACTATTTCTTTTTTATGTCTTTCAACTTCTGCTATAGCTTTTAGAGTCGCCATTGTAGCCCATTTTTTAGGAAATAAAAAATTTATAGCATAACCATCATTTACTTCTTTTATATCATATTTTTTACCAACTCTTGGTACATCTTGTAAAAAAATAACTTTCATCCCGTTAGAAATCTAAATTAATTAATAATCACTTTACATCTCCCATCAGTCGAATTTCTAACGGGATTCATATTTTTTATTTTATTGGCCAATTATTTAATAAATCTATTGCTTTATTTAATTGCGGGTCTTTCTTTTCTTCAAAATCTTTTTTTGTAAATGGCACATCATAATCAGGAATTAATCCTTTTTCTGAAATAGAATTACCATTAGGAGTCAACCATTTAGCTACTGTAATCTTCAAAAGAGTATCTGGTGTAACTTTTATGACTTCTTGTACAGAGCCTTTTCCGTAACTTTTTTCTCCAACAAGTAAAGCCCTTTTATAATCTTGCATCGCACCAGCAAGAATTTCAGATGCTGAAGCAGAACCACCATTGATTAAAATTACAAATTTTAATTTATCATTGAATGTATTATAACCTTGGCTTCTATATATTTTTTGTTTTGAATTATTTCCATAATCTTCTATCACAACAGTTTTACCTCCCTCCAAAAACCAACTTGACATACTAACAGCTGCATCTAAATATCCTCCAGGATTCCCCCTTAAATCAAGTAACAATTTATTAGCCTCAGATGTAGAAAATTCTTTAAGTGCATTACGAAAAAGTTCTGCTGAATTTGCAGAAAAACTATAAAGTTTTATTACAAAAATACCATCTTTTTTAATTAATTCTGTATCAAGAGTAGGTATATTGATAGTATCTCGTACTATTTTTATTTCTTTTGGATCTTTGTCTCCCTCACGAAAGATTGTAAGTGTTACTGTCGTACCTATATCTCCTCTGATCAATCTTATTGCTTCTTCAACACTTAAATCAGAAGTAACAGTTTCATCTATTTTAAGAATTTTATCACCAGATTTTATATTAGCTTTATAAGCAGGAGTATCTTTAAGAGGAGCAATTACTGTAAGTACTTTATCTTTCATACCTATTTCCATACCAACTCCACTAAAATTACCTTGTATATCATCTTCAAACAATTTTGCTTCATCAGGATTAAAAAATACACTATATGGATCATCTAAAGAATTTATGAGTCCTGAAATGGCTCCATAAATTTTATTTTGATCAGTCACCTTACTAGCATTTGGATACTTTTCATTTATATCATTCCAAACTTTCCAAAATGGAGAAAAATCGGCATTTGTCTCCACAGCAGTTTCTTTACCTAATATATTAACAACTTTATCTATTTCTGGTCTTTTATTAAATCCTAAAAAGACACCCAAACCAAAAAAAATAACTACAAGTAGTATAGTGGCTGCAGCTCGCCTTTTCTTAAAATATTCCAACATAAAATTATATTAATTTAGTAACTAAATTATTTTTTATTTTAAATCAATTTTTTCCTCTGAATTTATTTTATCCTCATTAAAATCACTATTTTCAGAAAAATTATCGAAGTTTTTCTTTTCTGTCTCCCCTACTTTTAAATTTTTATACAACACATAACTAAAATAAACAAGAACTAAACCTGTAGTAGAAAACAATACATCCTGTAAAGAATCTGGAAAACCTAAAAATGGTAATATTATTACCCAAATACTTAATGCAAAAATTATTTTTACTTTACTCATTTATATATTATACCTTACAAATATATAAAAATGCAAATTTATTTACTTAAGATATTCTGGAGTGTTTATAGACATCCAATCTAAAAGTTGACGCATAATAAAAGATGCACTAACACTATTCGTCGATGGACCAGCTTCCATCATTACAGTAAATGCATATTTTGGATTTTCATATGGAAAAAAACCAACAATCCAAGAATTAATTTTATTTTTATTTATACCGAGTTGAGCTGTTCCAGTTTTAGATGCAACTTGTACATATGGGACATTAAGTAATATAGAAGTTCCTACTAAAACACCCTCTCTCATTCCTTCATGTACAACATCAAAATATTCTTTTTTAAAATCAATTTGTGAAATTACTTTTTCTTTATCTTTATCTCCCGAAATATAATGTGGCGTAACCAAAAAACCATAATTTGCAATAGCAGAAATTGCACGTGTCATCTCCATTGGAGTCACTTGAAAACCATATTGTCCAATAGCAGTATGATAAGTATCTCCAATACGCCATACTTCACCTTTGAAATTTTTTATTTTCCATGAAGGACTAGGAATCACTCCACTTTTCTCATCTGGTAAATCAATTCCTGTTTTTTGCCCAATACCAAAAAGTTTTGAATACTTTTCAATATTTGTTATACCTAAACCCTTTTGTCCTTCAAATCCTCCTCCAATTTCATAAAAATAAACGTCACTCGATACAGCTAAAGCTTGCCTCATATCCACCCATCCATGTGCTTTCCAATCTTTAAAAACAGTCTCTTGGTCTGGAAAATACGGATTAGGAATTGAGATAGAACCTGTAGATAATATTTTTTTATATGGATCAATAATACCCTCTACTAAAGCTCCAATAGCAAAAAAAGGTTTAACGATAGATCCAGGTGTGTATAAACCAGATATTGTTCTATCTAAAAAAACTTTTCTTTTGTCATTGAAATAATTTTCAATGTTTTCTTTATCTTTACCTAATGAAAGAATTTCAGAATTATATTCTGGGAAGCTAACAGAAGATAATATTTCTCCATTTTTAATATCCATTAATACTCCAGCTCCTCCTAAAAAAAAATTACTCTGCGATAAATTTTTAATCAAAGTAAATAACTCAGTTTGGATACGTGAATCAATTGTTGTTATTAAATCAACACCTCGTTCAGGAATATTTACGATATTTTCTGAATGGATTACCTTTCGTGCATCTATTTCTACTATTTTTGAACCATTTTCTCCTTTTAATAAATCATTATACTGTTTTTCTAAACCATCTTTACCTATAAATTCACTTTGCCAATAATTGCCTGATTTATCCTGCATTGGATAACTTACATACCCTAAAAGATGTGAAAATCCAGGCGATAAATAGGTACGAATTGTTGTGGATAATTCTTCTCCTTCTTTATTCCAAGCAAGTTCTATTTTGTTTCTATCATAAATAATACCTCTATTACTAAAAATAATTTGTTTTTCTAAAGTATTATTTTTACTTCTATCTAAATATGCTTCACCTTTTTGTATTTGTAAATAACCAAGTCTAGAAGAAAACATTCCTAAAAACAATAAGAAAAAAATACCAATAAAAAGAATGGTTTTTTTAGAAATTGGTTTTTCTATACGACCTTCAAATTGTTGAAGGTCGAAATTTTGTAAATTTTTAGAATCCAAAAAAATCTCATCTGGTTCTACAAAAAAATTAGCATCTTTAATTTTTTGTTTTATTAATATTTTTCTAATCATATTATTATTCAGTTTGAAATTCTAATTTTTTTCTTTAATAATTCTATTACTATCAAAACCAAAAAAAAAATAATAAAAGAAACAAAAAAAATATTAAAGAATTTTTCTTCTTTTATTCCATAAAGTAAATCTGAAATAAAAAATAAAATAACACCTTCCCAAAAAAAAGAAAAATAAATCATTGCTGTTAAAGCCAAAATAATAGATAACCAAAAAGGCATATAAAATATAGAAACTAATAAGACTAAGAGAGCTAAAATTCGAAGCATTATAATTCTATATTACACACTTAACCTAATCAAGGCAAGTCATGTTTTTAAAATAATTTTTTCCAAATAAAACGAAAAATAAAAAAAATAATGATGACTATCAAACCATAAAATAAAATCTTATTATTAAAGATAAAAGAAAAGATAGAAAGAAAAAATAATTCTACATATTTAAATGGCTTTAAAAAGGGATTAGTCTTTGTTTCTAAACTTGATATACTTTTTTTACTATTAAGAACCTCAATCTCATTTTTTATTTCTTCTTTTTTATTTTCTGATGTTATATTTATATTTTCTCTAAATTCTTCTAATTTATCTGTAGTAGAAACTATTGGTTTAGTAATAAAATCTGGGATTTCTTCTTCAATTATTTTTTTTATATCTTGAACATACGTACTACCTACATTTTTATCTACTGGCTCGAGAACTATTTTTTTAGAAATAGTACGTAAGCTTTTTTCTGTTTCATTTTCTATAAGATATACCTCCTCATACTCCCCTTTTGATATTAAAAATTTTGCATTTTCAATCTTTCCAAAAATCGTGTGATCTCCTGCAGTAACTATCCAATCAATATATATATCACTCGCTTTTTTGGGAGGTATTACAAAATTTTTTTTTCCTAACAAAACTGTCTTGTCGAAAAAAATAACAGTACCTGATAATTCTCTCATATCAGGATTAAAAATGAATGTATATATTTTTATCTTGTCTCCTTCTTCAAATGGATCTTTTGAATACCATATATTCCCTGAGATAAAACCAGCGTTAGTATCCTGCGCAAAAATTTTATATATTGGAAATATAAAAAGTACTAAAAATAACACAACTCCAACTTTTTTTAAAATCATAGTTTGATTATATCGTGATAAGTAACAAAAAGCATTAAAATAATCAAAATAGCAAAACCAATCATATTTGCATTATTTGCAAACTTAGGGTTTATAGGAGAACCTTTTATTTTTTCAATTAAAAGAAAAAGCAAACGTCCACCATCTAATGCAGGAAATGGAATAAGATTTATTATAGCTAAATTTACTGAAATTAACGCAGCAAAAGAAAGTAAATAAACAAAACCGAATTGATAAGCATCTCCTACTATACCTACCATTCCAACAGGTCCTGTAACTGAGGAAAAGCTTCCTTTACCCATTATACCCTCTTGTATGAGCGTATAAAGCCCTACAACAGTACCTTTTGTAACAGACCAGTCTAATTTTAGACCTTCCCAAAAAGCACTTAAAATAGGTAATTTAAGGGTTCCTATTTCATCCATTGCTATACCTATACTAGGCTTCTCATCTAAAGAACTTTTGGTAGGTATTATTTTAGTAATATGAGCAACATTTGAGTCTGAATTACTTCCTCTTACATAAGCAATTTCAATCTCTTTCTCTCTATGAGAAATTATAAAAGATTTCAATGCATCTGGATTAACTTCTTGAATAAAATCATATCCACTTTGAACTGAAATTATTTTGTCTCCAGATTTTAATCCTCCTTTTTCAGCTGGTGAATCAGCTAAAACAGAAACCACCACCAAATGTGCATTTGAAACTTCATACCCTTCTGGTTCACTTCCGACTGAAATAGGAAGTCCTGACATAAAACCGACAGAAAATAAAAGCCAAGCAAGTAAAAAATTTGCAAAAATTCCTGCGAAAAGCACTATCGCTTGCTGATACTTTGGTTTGTTTACGAAACTTCTATCTTTATCTATTCCATTCATATTTTCATCGTCAGGAGTTTCTCCAAAAATTTTCACAAACCCTCCTATCGGCAAAAGATTGATGCTATATTCAGTTTCTCCTTTTTTTATTCCAAATAGTTTTGGAGGGAAACCAAAACCAAACTCATCTACTCTTATCCCAAATTTTTTAGCACTAAAAAAATGTCCAAATTCGTGGACTAAAACAAGAACCAAAAGAATTATTATAAATATAAGTATGTTCATTGTATTTCTCTATAAGCTAAAAGCTAACACCTATAAGCTGTTCTATCCAATTACCTCTTTTTCTTTTTTTTCAAAAATACTTTCTAGCCTTCCATTTACTTCATCTATTATTTTCTGTAAATCTTCTTTCGCTCTAAATTTCTCGTCTTCAGTTATTAAGTTTACTTTTTCTTTTGCTTGAATATCATCCCAGATTCTTTCGCGTTCTTTACGTACTGTTATTCTACTTTCTTCTAATTTTTCTTTTAAAACTTTTACAAGTGTCTGCCTAGACTCTGTAGTTAATTGTGAAAAAATAACTCTAATACCGGAATCATCAACAGCAACAGATAAACCTAAATTAGAAGCAACAATAGACTTTTCAATTTCTTTTATTTGATTTTTATCCCAAGGTATAATACGTAAAGTTTTTGGATCTTCAATAGAAACAGAAGCGATATTTTTTAATGGAACACGTGAACCATAAGATTCTACAGAAATACCATCTAAAACCATAGGTGACGCTCGGCCTATATTAAGTTGATTATATTCTTTACTTAAATATTCTGATACTTTATTTATTTCTGTTTTAAAATTTAAAAAATTATACTGCATATATTTATTATAACATTAAACATTTGGAACAATCAAAGCTAAAGATTCCATTAAGCTCTTTATTGATGAACCTGGCTGATTTAAAAATTCACGAACTTTAAAAATATGAGCAAAAAGATTAACATCACAGGGGAACCCTGTGTAATTACACAGGGTTCCCCTGTGATGTACCCTGTGATGTAGTATAGATTCTAATGCATTCAAAAATTTTAAAGCTTTCAATCTAGTAGAGTCCAGTGGCCTAACCTCATCTTCTTCTGATTCAACTAACATTCCTTTAATAAAATCAATTCTATCCCTGACAGGCATTATAATAAATTTCTCTGCTTCTTTTAATTCATCTTCTAACTCTGATTTTGTTTTAATTAAATAAAATCTAGAAACAAGAGTCTTTAGAAGAGTATCTACATTAGGTATTATTATAAAAAAATGTGTATTTTCTATCGGTTCTTCAAATATTTTGAGTAAAGTGTTTTGTGCCTCTAATAAAAAATTATTTGCAGAAATTAAAAATATTTTTTTGCCAATAGAAAAACTTTTTTCATGTTCCATAGATTTTAAATTACGAGCATCTTCTATTTTAAAAGAATCTACAGATATGTAATAAAAATCTGGATTGCCAGAAGTTTTTATACCCAAATTTTTCATAAACTTAAAAATCTCTGGTACAATTTCTTCTTGTGCACCTTCTATAAGATATGCATGGTGTAAATTATTTTTATCTAAATGATTAATTAGGTTCATAGGTTCTAGGTTCTAGTTGCTAGTTTTTAGGTTTTTATTTTTCTAGAACCTAGTCCCTAGCACCTAGTTACTAATTTATTATTTTTTACTTAAAACTGTTTTTTTATAAACATCTAGATGGTCGAGAGCAATACCTGTACCTTTTACTACACAAAAAAGAGCATCTTCGGCCAAAGCTGCTTTCACTCCGGTTTTTCTATAAACTAAATCTGGTAAATTACGTAATTGAGATGAACCACCAGTCATAATAATGCCATAATCCATAATATCAGAAGCTAACTCTGGTGGAGTTTCTTGTAATACATCTTTGATTGCTTTTATTATCTGTTTTAATTCTGCATCTATTGCTTTTACTATTTCATTGGTACCTACTTGAGCAGATCGTGGTAATCCTTGAATAAAATCTCGTCCTTTAATTGTAACTCTTAATTCTTCTTCTAAAGGAATAGCTGCACCAATTTTTATTTTTACTTCTTCTGCTGTTCTATCCCCTATTGCTAGATTAAAAGTTTTCTTAATATAATCAGCGATAGCTTGATCAATTTTATTTCCAGCACACTTTACAGAAGTAGAAGAAACTATACCGCCGAGTGATATGACAGCTACATCAGTCGTTCCACCACCGATATCAACTACCATATAACCTTTTGATTCATAGATAGGAATACCAGCACCTATCGCAGCAAGTATTGGTTCTTTAACTACATAAGCATTTTTAGCACCAGCACGAATAGCTGCCTCTACGACTGCTCTACGTTCTGTAGAAGTGACGCCAGCAGGAACAGAAACCATTACATCTGGTTTAAAAAGATTAAATTTTCCTAATGCTTTATTTATAAAATAATGCAACATAGCTTCAGTGACACGATAATCTGCAATGACTCCATCTTTCATTGGACAATAAGTAACGATAGATTCTGGCGTCTTTCCAATCATATCTTTAGCTTCAAAACCAATAGCCAAAATTTTATTATCTTGTTCTGAAACTGCAACAACAGAGGGTTCGTTTAAAACTACACCCCGGCCAGGTAGAAAAACTAAAGTATTAGCTGTACCTAAATCTATACCTAATTTTCTGGAAAAAATACCCATTCCATAAATATATCACAAATTATGATAGAATAGAAACATGAAAATTGTGACAGTAATACCACTAGAAAAAGGAGTTTTTAAGACAGATTTAACTTATTTCACAGCGAAAGATATAAAAAACGGAAGTATTGTAAGTGTTCCAATACGTAATAAAAAAATTTTAGCCTTGGTTGTCTCTTGCCAAGATGTATCAAATGAAAAATCTGGAATAAAAGATATGCCTTTTAAGTTAAAGAAGATAGATGAAATAAAAAAACATTCTATTTTTAGAAATGAATTTTTAGAATCTACGTTTATTTTAAGTTCTTATTTTGTTTCTAAAAAAAATAGTGGAATTATATCCTTGATTCCTTCTATCTTTAGAGAAAAATATGATGAAATAGAAAAATTTTCTAATAATAAAAACTTATCAAAAGAAACAGAAATAATAAATACCTCACAGAACATTAAAATAGAAAAATTACTTCTACAAGCAAATTTAGAAGATCGTTTGTCTTTTTATAAAACTCTAATACGTGGATATTTTGCTCAAAAAAAATCTATTTTTATAGTCTTACCAACAGAATATGATTTAGAAATATTCTATCAATCACTTTCTAAAGGTATTGAAAACTTTACTTTTCTTATGCACGGAAAATTAAAACCTAAAAATATCATTAAAAACTATGAACAGATAATGAATTGCTCACATGGTGTGTTAATAATAGGTACTGCACAATTTTTATCTATTCCTCGTACAGATTTAGGAGTTATTGTGATAGAACATGAAAACTCTACTGCTTATAAAATGATTCCAAGACCTCATTTTGATTTACGAATTTTTGCAGAACTTTATGCTTCTAAAATCAATGCAAAATTTATTTTAAGTGGTACATTATTACGTTATGAAACTATAGCTAGAAAAGAAATTGATAACTTTAATGAAGTATATCCAATGTCTTTTAGAACTAACTTTGACGGAAAAATAGAAATTTTAGAAAGAAAAAATAAAGAAAAATATTCTAAATTTAGAATATTAAGTGATGAAATTATCGAGGAAATAGAAGATAGTTTAAAAAATAAAAAAAACATCTTTATTTTTTCTTTAAGAAAAGGTTTAGCTACTTATACAATCTGTAAAGATTGTAATGAAACAATAAATTGTGAAAAATGCCTAGCGCCTTTAGTATTATATTTATCTCGTGATGGTAAAAAAAGAATGTTTATCTGTAATAAATGTAATACTGAAAAAGACCCAGAAACTAAGTGTACAAATTGTGGAAGCTGGAATCTAATGCCTCTAGGTATAGGAACAGAAACTATTTTTGAAGAAATAAAAAATAAATTCCCCAAAAATAAAATCTTTAAATTAGACAAAGAATCAGTAAAGACAGCAAAAGAAGCAGAAAAAATAGTAAAGGAGTTTGAGAATAATTCTGGTTCTATACTTATTGGGACAGAAATGGTTTTTTTCTACCTTAAAGAAAAAGTCAGTTTATCTATTATGGCTTCTTTTGATTCTCTCTGGAGTATACCAAATTACAAAATGAGCGAAAAAATAATACAACTTTTTCTCTCTATTCAAGAAAAAACAGAAAAAAAACTTATGATTCAAACAAAAAATAAAAATGATCCTGCTATTCTTGCATTTAAATCAGAAAATTTATTACCTTTCGTACGTGAAGAATTAGAAGATAGAAAAAATTTAAATTATCCACCTTTTAAACGTTTTATTAAAATTACTTTTTTAGGAGATAAAGAAGAATCAATTAAAGCAAAAACATCTTTGAAGGAACTTTTTAAAGAATATAATCCAGAAATTTTTAGTGGTTTTATCTCAAAAAATAAAAATCAATATGTAACAAATGCATTAATAAAAATAAATCCCCAGAAATGGTCTTTATCCGAACTTTCTCATGACTCTTCAATTGATCAAAATCTTTTTAATTTATTGTCTTTTTTGCCTTCATCCTACGAAGTTTCTGTAGATCCTGAAGATTTATTGTAATAAGCTCTCCAAGCCATAAAAGCCACTCCTGATATTGTTAACAGAGTTGAAAAATTAAAATTTATAATTTTTTATGAAACTAATACCGTAAACTCCCCTTTTTGTTTTATGGGGTTTTTTGTTAGATACTCTAGAAGTTCGGAAGGAGTTCCTGTTTTGAATTCTTCATAAATTTTCGTGATTTCTCGAGCAATGCAAACTTTTTTATTTGGACAAAATTTTACTAAAGATTCTAAGGTTTTTAAAATTCGATGTGGAGATTCATAAAATACCATAGTACGTTTTGATTCAGTAATTTCTTTAAATAAAGTTTCTCTTCCCTTTTTATGCGGGAGAAAACCAAGAAAAGTAAATTCGTGTGTCGGCAACCCAGAAGCTGAAAGTGCAGTGATAAGAGCTGTAGCACCAGGTATAGGTATGACTTCTACATCTCTGAGCTCTTCTTTAATTTTAGATATAAGCATAGCTCCTGGATCAGAAATAGTCGGCGTACCAGCATCAGAAACTAAAGCTAGATTTTTTTCTTCTTTTAGTAATTCAAATATTTTATCAACTTTCGCAAGTTTACTTTGAGTATGATAACTCATTGTTGGCGTATTAATATTATATTTCTGAAGAATTTTTCTAGTTTCTCTCGTATCTTCACACAGTATCAAATCTACCTCTTTAAGAGTTTCAATAGCTCGAAGAGTAATGTCTCCCATGTTTCCTATTGGCGTCGCCACTACATAAAATTTAGACATTTTTTTATACTGAGCCTATTGAATATATTATTTCCTATACTTCTTTGTTCTCCATTTATCAGCTATTTTTACACGAGTGAGTGAACGTTCTAGCTCCGCAGTAAAATGTTCATAATCCACTATTTCTTTGTTCTCCATTTGTTTTTTAAGTTCTTCTGCACGAGCTTTTGCTTTTTCTATGGCTTCATCTGAAAGTTCCGAAAGATGCTCGGCAAAATCAGCCAACACAGCAACTGTAGTAATTCCATTCTCGTCTTGCTTCACTTCTAAAAACCCTCCCACGACAGCCATCGGTACATATTCACTATTTACGAGAGCAACGACATCTCCAGAAGTTAATCCAGTAATTAAAGGAATATGATCAGGCAAAATAGTAATTTCACCGAGAGTGGTCGGCAAACTTACTTGGTCTACCATCTCTTCCAAGATCAATCTTTCTGGTGTTATTATTTTAAGTAATATTTTTTTCATAATTTATTTTAAAATTTTCTCCTCAAGGCTTTGCCTTTGGGCTCCCTTTAAGGCAAGGCCTTTTCCCGAAAATTTTAAAGCGCTCCTTTCATATAAAAATCACTCTCTGGTTTATCATCATGTTTGCCTTCTAAAATTTCTTTGAATGAGCGTATCGTTTCAATAAGTGGAACATACTGTCCTTTTGAACCTGTAAATTGTTCTGCAACGAAAAATGGTTGAGAAAGAAACTTTTGTATTTTTCGAGCACGAGCGACGAGCTCTTTATCAGCTTCAGATAATTCTTCCATACCTAAAATAGCAATAATATCCTGCAAATCTTTATAGCGCTGAAGAACACGTTGAACTTCAGAAGCCACGTAATAATGTTCTTTTCCTACAATATTTGGATCGAGAATTGTAGAAGACGAGTCAAGAGGATCAACTGCAGGATAAATACCTATTTCTGTAAGTGAACGATTTAAAACAACAGTTGAGTCTAAGTGAGAAAATGTAGTTGCTGGAGCTGGATCGGTGAGGTCATCAGCAGGCACATAAACAGCTTGAACTGACGTAATAGAACCTTTATCTGTAGAAGTGATGCGTTCTTGTAATATTCCCATTTCTGTAGCAAGAGTTGGCTGATATCCAACAGCTGAAGGAATACGTCCGAGAAGAGCAGAAACTTCAGAACCAGCTTGAGTGAAACGAAAAATATTATCTATAAAAAATAGAATATCTTTATTTTCTTTATCACGAAAATATTCTGCCATTGTTAGCCCTGATAAAGCGACACGCAAACGAGCTCCTGGTGGTTCATTCATTTGTCCGAATACCATAGCAACTTTATCTAAAACTTTAGAATCTTTCATTTCATGATACAAATCATTTCCTTCACGAGTTCTCTCTCCAACACCTGCAAAAACAGAGTAGCCTCCATGATTACTTGCAATGTTATGAATAAGTTCTTGAATAACGACAGTCTTCCCGACACCCGCACCTCCGAATAATCCAACTTTTCCTCCTTTCAAAACTGGACAAATAAGATCAATGACTTTGATACCAGTTTCAAGAATTTCCACTTTAGTAGATTGAGAAACGAATGTAGGAGCTTTCCTGTGAATAGGAGAAACTAAACTGGCTACGGCTTTACCATTATCAATCGGAACACCTAGAACGTTAAACATTCTTCCTAATGTATCTTTACCAACAGGCACAGAAATAGGGATACCTATATCTGTGACTTCCATTCCACGAGAGAGACCATCAGTAGAATCCATAGCCACTGCACGCACAGTATTCTCTCCAATATGTTGTTCCACTTCAAGAACTATCACTCCATCACCTTTCTTAACTGTGAGCGCATTATAAATAGATGGAACATCACTTTCGAAAGTTACATCCACGACCGGCCCTATAATTCTTTTTATTATACCTGTTGTTTTCATAATAATTTCTAATTAATAATAATTTATAACTCTTTAAGGCCAGACCTTTTTGAAGATTTAAGGTCTGGCCTTTTTATGCATCAACTGACCGACGCCATACCTGCACTTATTTCTGATATTTCTCGCGTGATATTACTCTGGCGAGCTTTGTTAAACACTAATGTCAAATCATCTATCATTTCTCCTGCAGCTTCTGAAGCATTTTTCATAGCAACCATTCGAGAAGATTGCTCTGAAGCATTAGATTCAAGAAACATTTGATATATCTGCATCTGTATTAATTTTTTTGCTAATGAACCAATAAGCGCTTCCTGGTCCCCTTCAAACAAATAATCTACAACTTTTTCGGGCAACTTAGAGGCCTTGCCTCCATTTGGAGGCAAGGCCTCTAAGTGATGGTCTTCTCCTAAAAGATCTATTAGATCCCTAAGACTCGTTTTTGAAACAGGAATAATTTGTTTAATATTGGGCTTTTGAGAAAGAGCTGAAATAAAATCAGTGTAAGCAACTAAAACTTTATCATAATTTAAAAGGTTATATTCATTTATTACAAATTCAGATATTGAAGAAACATCAGAAATAGAAATATTAACTGGAAATTCAAAAAAACTAGCAATGATATTTCTCCCTATACGACGCATAGATGTATCCCCTTTTTTACCAACTGTCACAATATCTATTTTTATATTCTCATTTTCATTTTTTAATAAAGAAAAAACTTTCTTAATGATCTGTGTATTGTATGCACCACAAAGGCCACGACTGGATGTGATTAAAACAAGTAATATATTTTGCCGATTATTTTTTTTATTATGTTCTATAAAAAGTGGATGTATAATTTTTTCTGTATTCCTAGCGATAGAAGTTAAAATCTCCCAAGAATATTCTGCATATAAACGAGAGTGTAATGTGGAAGATACTGCTCTCTTCATTTTTGAAGCAGAAACAAGCTCCATCGCTTTAGTGATTTTCTTTGTACTTTTCACACTCTTTATTCTTCTTTTAATTTCTTTTGTTGATGCCAT
>PFRK01000022.1 GCA_002788475.1 Candidatus Nomurabacteria bacterium CG_4_9_14_0_2_um_filter_32_10
AAAAATATAAGTTTTAGTATAGTATAAAAATACTATGATAAAAGTAACCATAAATAAATTACCAAAAAGTGAGGTGGAAATAGAAGGAGAAATTGAAGCTGATGTTTTTGAAGCATATTTTAATAAAGCTTTAAAAAGACTCGGTGAAAACGTAGAAATAGATGGTTTTCGAAAAGGGAAAGTCCCTGAAAATGTTTTGCTTTCTAAAATTCCTGAAGCACAAATATTAGGAGAAATGGCAGAAATGGCTTTAAGTGAACATTATCCAAAAATATTAGAAGAAAATAAGATAGATGCCATCAGTCGTCCAGAAATTTCTATCACCAAACTTGCTCGTAAAAATCCTCTAGGATTTAAAATAAAAACTGCCACTATGCCAGAAATGATACTCCCAGACTACAAACAAAATGCTAAAAAAGTGCTCTCCGAAATAAAAGAGGAAGATAAAAATATAGATGTAACAGAAAAAGAAATCGAAGATACTATTATGGACATCAGAAAATCTCGTGCTCCTAAAATCCATATGAAAGATGAGGCTGAACACATTCATAAGGAAGGAGAAGAACATGTTCACGAAGAACCAAAAGAAACTGAATTACCTGAGTTTAATGACGAATTTGTGCAAGCATTAGGACCCTTCAAAAATGTAAAGGATTTTAAAGAAAAATTAAAAGAAAATATAAAACTAGAAAAAGAAAATCAAGCAAAAGAAAAAACAAGATTAAAAATCATTGAGAAAATTATTGATGATTCGAAAGTAGAGATGCCAGAAATTTTAATCGAAGTGGAATTAGATAAAATTTTATACAGAATGGAATCTGACATTACTCAAATGGGATTAAAGTTCGAAGACTATTTAAAACATTTAAACAAAACTATTCCCGATTTAAGGAAAGAATTTAGAACCGACGCAGAAAAAAAAGCAAAACTAGGTTTAGTTCTAAATAAAATTGCTGAAGAAGAAAAAATTAAGGCTGACCCTGAACAAGTTTCAAAAGAAGTAATACAAATATTGGAACATTACAAAGATGCAGATCCAGAACGCGCTAAACTTCATGCAGAAAATGTGCTAACTAATGAAAAAGTATTTCAATTCTTGGAAAGTCAGATCTAAAAGATAAAAATAAATAAAAAAAACCAAAAACAATGTTTTTAAGGGGTTTCGAGCGCGACGGCGCGAGAATTTCAGGATTTTTTAAGCTTCAAAAAATCCGTACCGGCAAAAATATTGTTTTTGGTTTTTCAAATGTCCTAAGCCTCCAACGCATAAGGCAAGAGAGCCATACGAATATACAAACCATTTTGTGCTTGTCTAAAATAAGCGGCACGAGGATCTTTATCAATTTCCGGATCAATTTCATTTACTCTAGGTAATGGATGCATAATGATTGATTTTTCTTTCATATCTTTTAAATCTTCTACCTTCAATAAAAATAAATCCTTTACTTTCTCATAATCTTCCAATTTTTCAAAACGCTCTTTTTGAACTCGGGTCATATAAAGAACTTCTGCATCACTCAATCCTTCTTTTAAACTATTCATTTCTTTAAAAGAAACACCTTTCCCTCTAAGTTCATCTGTATATTCTTTCGGCAAAGCTAATTCTAAAGGAGAAATAAAATAAAATGTATTATTCGGATACATCATTAAAAGAGGCACGAGGGAGTGCAATGTCCGACTATGTAATAAATCCCCAGCAAAAGCTATATTTAAATTATCTAAATGACCATGTTCTTTTTTAATTGTATAAAGATCTAAAAATGCCTGAGAGGGATGTTGATTAGACCCATCTCCTGCATTTATGATAGGTTTAGTAGCTACAGATACAGCTTTTTCTGCTGATCCCTCTTTGGGATGACGCATAACTATAATATCTGCGTAGGAACACAATATTCTAGTAGTATCCTCTATAGTTTCACCCTTAAAAGTCGAAGAACTCTCTTGTGCATTCTCTACAGAAATAACTTTTGCTCCTAATTTAATTGCTGCTGTTTCAAAAGAAAGTCTTGTCCTGGTGGAAGGTTCAAAAAAGATACAAGCAACTATTTTATTTTCTAAGATATTTAAATTCTTCCCACTTAAACATTTCTCCTCCATGTGAGATGCCTCCAATAAAATTTTCTCAACTTCATTCTTATTAAATTGTTCAACTGAAATTATATTTGGCATACCGGTACTAAAATTTTATTAATAATCTTTATCATTATACCCCGTAATCAAAAATTTAGTACGGGACAGGTAAAAAATTTTAATTTAAATACTTTTTATAAGATTTAATCTCTAAATCATAAATATTATAATTAGCCAAAGATTTTATAAAAGCCCGTGCTAAATTTAAATCGGTAAATAAAGGAATTTGATTATCTACTGTCTTGCGACGGACACGGAAACCATCAGTAATAGTCCTTTTTATTTTATTTTCTTCTTTTTTAGAACTATCTATCGTCTCAACCTTACTTAAATTTACCACAAAAGCTACCTTTTCACCCTCAATAATGTCTAAAACATTTGGAGACTGTTCAGATGCTTTTCTCATAGAAGTACAATTTATATTATGACTATCAAAAAATTCTGCTGTTGTATCTGTTGCAAAAATATTATAACCAAGAGATATAAGTATATGAGCTTCTTCTAGAAATTTTGCTTTATTTAAACCACCTCCCAAAGAAAGAAGAACATTTTTTCTACTAAAATCAAATTTATTAGCACTTAAAATTGATTTTAGTAATGCTTCATTATAATCCTTACCGAAACAAGCCACTTCTCCAGTGGAGGACATTTCTACTCGGAGGATTGGATCAGCCCCATTTAATCTAGCAAAAGAAAATTGAGATGATTTTACTAAAACACTCTTTGGATAAATAAATGAATGAGGTATAGCAGATTTGAAGAAACTTGCTACCACCATTTCTGGAAAATTCACATCCATAGCCTTAGAAAGAAAAGGAAAAGTGCGACTAGCTCGTAAATTAACTTCAATAACATAAGGAATATTATTCTTTACTAAAAATTGTATATTAACTGGTCCAGTAATAGAAAGTTCTAAAGCTATTTTCTTTGAAATTTCACGCAATTGAAATTCAGTAGAAGCATAAACTCTCTGTGTAGGATAGACGATAGTGGCATCTCCTGAATGTACACCAGCATTTTCTATATGTTCAGATATACCATAAACCATCAATTCTCCATCTTGGGCTATAGCATCAAATTCAAGTTCTTTTGCATTTTCTATAAATTTAGAAATAGTTACAGGATGCAATGGGCTCAAAATAGCCGCTTTATTAATAAAATTAAATAGTTGTGTTTTGTTGTAACACACTCTCATAGCAGAACCAGACAAAACATATGAAGGTCTGACTAAAACTGGAAAGCCTTCATTTTTTGTAAACTTAATAGCCTCTTTCATAGAAGTAAAACTTTGCCATTTTGGTTGGAGAATATTCAATTTATCAAGTAGAGCAGAAAAAGCATTGCGGTCTTCAGCACGATCTATATTATCAGCTGTAGTACCTAAAATGTTAAAACCTTCACGAGAAAGTTTTTTTGCAAGATTATTAGGCCTCTGACCTCCTACAGAAATTATTAATCCATAGGCAGATTCAAATTCAAAAATATCAGAAACAGTTTCAAAAGATAAATCCTCAAAATACAATCTATCAGACATATCATAATCAGTAGATACAGTTTCTGGATTACAATTTATAATGATAGATTTTTTGTTATATTTTTTTAAAGCCAAACTCGCATTTACGCAAGACCAATCAAATTCTACAGAAGAACCTATATGATATGGACCACTTCCTAATACAACGACAGCTTTTTTACCAATTGGTGATACATCATTATGAGCTCCATGATATGTCAGATAAAGATAATTCGTTTTAGCTGGAACTTCCCCTGCTAATGTATCTATAGCAAAAACAGATGGTTTAATGTCCATACCTTTGCGTAATTTACGAATCTCAAATTCCGTTTTTCCACAAAGTTTACCAATTTTTTTATCAGAAAAACCAGTCTGTTTTAACTCAAGCATTTTTTCTTTATTTAAAATTTTATTTTTAGAAAACTTTTTTTCTAAATTTACTATATTTTCAATTCTATGCAAAAACCACAAATCAACACCAGTCATTTTATAAATCAAAGATATATCAATTCCTTTTTCTATATTTTTTGCTATAGCAAATATTCTTTTGGGTGTCGGAATAGATAAAAACTTTTTAATTTCTTTTTCATTTTTAAAAATATCATCAGTAACACTTTCATATATTCCTGACTGCATACGTACTGCTTTCTGTAAGGCCTCTTCAAAAGAACGACCAACAGCCATTACTTCTCCTATAGACTTCATTGCACTACCTATGCTCTCTTCAACACCTTTAAATTTATCCAGATCCCATCTAGACATTTTAACTACCACATAATCAAGAGCTGGTTCAAAAAAACTTTGAGTTACTTTTGTAATTTTATTTTCTATCTCAAGTAAACTTTTTCCAAGTGCAAGTTTCGCTGCTACATAAGCGAGAGGATACCCTGTAGCTTTTGAGGCAAGAGCACTAGAACGAGAAAGACGTGCATTAACCTCTATAACAAAATATTCTAGTTTTCCCTCTTCAGGATTAGGATTTAATGCAAATTGAACATTACATTCGCCTACAATTTTTAAACTTTCCACAATCTTCATGCTCGCTTGTCGCAACCCATGATATTCATCATTGTTTAATGTCTGGCTAGGTGCTATAACGATCGAATCACCAGTATGAATACCAAGCGGATCAAAATTTTCCATATTACAAACCGTGACTATATTCCCATATCTATCACGCACTACTTCATATTCAATTTCCTTAAAGTGATGCAAATATTTTTCGATTAAAACTTGCGGTGATATTAAAAGAGCACCTTTTACTATCTCTTCTAATTCATTCATATTGGCAACAACTCCTGATTTTTGTCCACCCAAAGCAAATGCAGCTCGAATCATCAAAGGGAAGCCAATTTCCTTTGCAATAATTTTTGAATCTTTCAAATTCGTAGCACTACCTGAAAGTGGAACGGGAATACCTATTTTTTTTAAATGTGACGCAAATAATTCTCTATCTTCAGTCAACTCTATTGCTGAAACAGGACTCCCAAGAACTTCTACCTTATATTTTTTTAATATACCTTTTTCACTTAAGGCTAAACCACAGTTAAGTGCAGTTTGTCCACCAAATGATAGTACTATTCCATCGGGACGCTCTTTAGCAATAACTTTTTCCACAAAATATTCATTAATAGGTAAAAAATATACTTCGTCTGCAAGATTTTTAGAAGTTTGAAAAGTAGCAATATTAGGATTTACTAAAATAACTTTTATTTTTTCTTCTTTTAATGCTTTTATTGCTTGACTACCACTATAATCAAACTCGCCTGCTTCACCTATCTTTAAAGCACCAGAACCAAGAACTAATATTTTTTTGTAAATTAATTTTTTCATATTTTACTTTACCTGTCTCGTAGTGAATTTTACTCTACTACTGGGATAAACTCGATTACTACTTTTTAAGCCTATTTTCTTAAAGAAAAAATCAAAAATCCAATCCGTATCAATTGGCCCAGGAGAACTTTCAGGATGAAACTGTACAGACATAAATGGTAAATCGTTATGTATGATGCCCTCATTTGTATTATCATTTGCATTGTAGAACCATTCTTTAAAACCGTGAGGGATTCTCTTAACTGCAAAACCATGATTCTGTGTTGTTAAATAACATTTATTGGTACCACTTAAGACAACAGGTTGATTCTGGCTCCTATGCCCAAATTTTAGTTTATATGTAGTACCACCCAAAGCTAAAGTTAAAATTTGATTACCAAGACAGATACCAAAAATAGGAATCTTTTTCAGAAGTATTTTTTTAACATTATTAATAGTAATTTTTGCTTTTAACGGATCACCAGGCCCATTTGAAATAATTACCGCAGAAAATAGAAACTCAAGTTTTGAAACATCAGTATTCCAAGGTACGACTACAACTTTAAATCTCTTGTCTACAAGTCTCCTCACAATATTTCTCTTCACTCCACAATCTATCAATACAACCGTATCTTTTCCATTCCCAAAATATAATATTTCTTTTGTAGAAACTTCAGCCACTAAATTTCTTCTATTCGGATCTTCAAATTTTACTAAATTACGACCTGCAATTATTTTTCCAAGTAAAACACCATCGCTTCTTAATTTTTGCGTCAATCCTCTAGTATCTTTTATTTGAAGTAAAGGCACACCTTCTTTCTTCAACCACTGCCCTAAGGTCTGCAAACTAGAATAGTGTGAAGGAGTATCTATATAATTACAAACTATCAACCCTGAAATTTGAATTTTCTCAGATTCCCACAAACTTTTTTCAGGAACACCATAATTCCCTATCAAAGGAAAAGTTAAAACTAGTATCTGACCTCGAAAAGAAGGATCTGTAATTGCTTCAGGATAACCCACCATTCCAGTAGCAAAAACTACTTCACCAGAAACAGATTTTTCTGCTCCAAAATTTTTACCTAAATATTCTGTCCCATCTTTTAAAATTAATTTAATACTCATATATCTCAGGTAGACAAAAAAATAACCCCACAACAGGGGTTAAAAAATAAAAAATAGATTAAAATTCATAATATTGATTTGTGACCTCTCTCTTATCATTGGATAAAATAATATCACTTTTTAAAATACAAACAAGCCTTTCTTTATAAATAAAATGTGGATAACCCACAAAAAAGCCTAAAACTTGAGAAATTTTCAAATTAGATATAGTATTAAAGTATGTTAATACCAACTGTAATAGAGAAGTCACAATTTGGAGAAAGAGCTTACGATATATATTCTAGGCTTTTGAGAGAAAGAATAGTCTTCCTTGCAGGCCCTATAGATGATAATGTAGCAAATATCATCATTGCTCAACTTCTCTTTTTGGAATCAGAAGACTCTAAAAAAGATATCTCCCTTTATATAAACTCCCCCGGTGGATCTGTCACCTCAACTTTAGCTATAGCAGATACAATGAATCATGTCCGTCCTGATATTTCTACTTTTTGTGTAGGTATAGCAGCATCTGGAGCAGCTATCATTTTATCAGCAGGTAAAAAAGGTAAAAGATTTATTTTACCAAATGCAGAAATAATGATTCATCAACCATTGGGTGGTGTAGAAGGCCAAGCTACAGATATAGCAATTACTGCAAAACACATTTTAAAAACAAGAGATAATTTAAATAAAATTTTAGCCAAAAATACAGGTAAGTCTCTTGTTCAAATAGAAAAAGATGTAGAAAGAGATTTCTTTATGGACGCAGAAGAAGCTAAAAAATATGGAATTATCGATGAAATAGTTACAAAATCCAAAACTCCTACTTCAAAATCTTAATCAAAATAAAAAACCCCGCTAGTATAAATACTGCGGGGTACTCTAGCGCATGCCACTAGAGATTTTTTTAAAAAAACTTTATCCTGGGAATTTACCTCCCCGGTTTATTTTTCCAGATCTGCGCATTATATACGCAGATTTTTTTGATTTTCTTGAATCCCTATTCCAGGATCCAAAAAAATCTGGAGACCTTTCATAAAAACCAGTTTCATCATCCTCGATAACCAAAACTGGTTGTTGATCATTCTCTTTCTGCGGTACTTCCTCTTTTTTTCTCACTAAGAATCCTCCGAAATTTATTTATTAAATAAGAACTACAAAAACACCATAACACATCGAATGGAAAAACACAATAAATAGACAAAAGTCATATAATCTGATATATTAATTATGTTGACTTTTACAAATTTATTTTCACTTGGTTTATAAAAATATCCCCATATATGTTGTTGCGAATTAAAACATCAGAGAAAAACTTTCATATCTCTCTAATAAAAGAAATAGAGCAAATATAGTGGCTTGTTTTTATAAGCCGACATAAGGCTTATGAGCACATTAATAATAATTCTAGTCGGAGTTGGAGTACTCCTTTTAGGTGCAGGAATCGGATACTATCTGCGAGTAATCATCGCATTAGGAAAAAGAAAATCTATAGAAATAGATATTAAACAGATGATGGTTGGTGCGAAAGAAGAAGCACAGAAAATCATAGACGAAGCTAAAAATAAAGCAGAAAAAAGACTAGTCGAATTAAAAGAAGAAGAAAAGAAACAAGAAGAAGAATTTAAAGATACAGAAAAAAGACTTATAAAAAAAGATGAGTTTTTAGATGTTCGACAAGTCGAAATAAACAAAGAAGCTGAAAATATTAAACTAAAAGTAGAAGAAATAAAAAAAATTCAAGATAAAGTGCTAGGTATAGAAACAGAAAAGAGAATTGAACTTGAAAAAGTATCAAAATTGACAGAAGAAGAAGCAAAAGAAATCTTAATGAAAGATATTGAAAAAAAATATGAAGAAGATATTTTGGTTAGAATCCAAAAACTTGAAAACAGTAACGAGGAAAAATTAGAAAACAGAGCGAAAGATATCTTAGCCACTTCTATTCAACGTCTCGCATCGAGCACTGCATCTGAATTAATGACAACGATAGTAAATATCCCAAATAATGAAATTAAAGGTAAAGTTATAGGAAAAGAAGGCCGAAATATAAGGGCATTTGAACGAGTTTCTGGCGTCGAATTAATCGTAGATGATACCCCTGGTTCAATAATCATTTCTTCATTCGATCCTATAAGAAGACAAGTCGCTCGTCTAGCCCTTGAAAATCTAATATTAGATGGGCGAATCCAACCAGCAAAAATAGAAGAACTAGTAGAAAAAGCTAAAGAAGAAATAAATAAAATAATCAAAGAAAAAGGAGAACAAGCAGTCTATGAATGTGGAATATTTAATTTTGATCCACGTATTGTTGCAATTATTGGACGATTATATTTTCGTACAAGTTACGGACAAAATGTACTACAACATTCTATTGAGATGGCACACATAGCTGGGATGATCGCCGAGGAATTAGGAGCAGATGTTGCTATAGCTAAAGCAGGTGCATTAGTACATGACATAGGAAAAGCTCTAGACCATGAAGTACAAGGTACACATATCGAAATAGGTATGCGAATTTTACAAAAATTCGGAGCAGATGAACGTATTATCACAGCAATGAAATCCCACCACGAAGATTATCCATATGAAACAATAGAATCTATAATTGTTCAGACCGCAGATGCTATTTCAGGTGGTAGGCCTGGAGCACGTCGTGATTCAGTAGAAAACTACCTAAAGAGATTACAAGAACTTGAAGCATTAGTAAATGCATTCCCAGAGGTTGAAAAATCATATGCTCTTCAAGCTGGACGTGAAATTCGTATATTTGTCACTCCAGAAAAAGTTTCAGATGCTGAAGCAAAGATAATGGCTCATGATATTGCTGTAAAAATAGAACAAGAATTAAAATACCCAGGAGAGATTAAAGTAACAATGATAAGAGAAACTAGAATTATTGAATACGCTAGATAAATCACTTGCTATTGCCTTAAAAAACCCTTGATATATAATGTATAAGTAGTAATTTTATAAGTAAAAGCCACCGCCACGGCGGGGCAGGGTCGAAAGCATTATCAGTAAGCTTCTAGGTTCTAGCTACTAGGTTCTGGTAAAAATACTAGCTCACTAGAAACTAGTCCCTAAAACCTAATCTTTATGAATAAACAAGCATTAGCAGAATGGGTACACGGTAAACTTGGTGGTACAAAAGTACAAGCTGAGGAAATCGTAGATGGAATGTTTGATGCTGTAATCGACACCATGAAAAAAGGTGGAGAAGTATCAATAGCTGGCTTTGGAATCTTTTCTGTAAAAGGACGTGCTGCTAGAATGGCTCGTAATCCAAAGACTGGAGAACAAGTCAAAGTAGCCGCAAAGAAAGTTCCAAAATTTAGAGCTGCAAAGGCCCTAAAGGACGCAGTTGCATAATCTTTTATCTCGAGATAAAAGAATCAAAAAATCCGCCACTCGGCGGATTTTTTGATTTAATATTTTCTAATCACTGCTTTGAGTATAGCTATTACATTTAAACTCTGGGCTGGATATATCGATTTATAATTTTTATTTGCTGGTTGTAACCAAACCTTATTCCCTTCTTTTCTAAAATATTTCATTGTAAATTCTCCATCTACTTCTGCTATCACTATCTGCATATCTTTCGCTACGTTTGCTTTCTCTACGAGCACCATATCCCCTTTTTCTATATGCGCGTCAGTCATAGAATCTCCATCAACTTCGAGCATAAAAGTCGATGCTTTATTTTTTACAAGTAAATTATCTAAATTAATAGTCTCCGCTAATTCCTCTTCGACAGTAGCAGGAAATCCAGCAGTGACAAATCCAAGCATTGGAATACTAGTAATATTTTCTGCAAAAGTTTCACTAGGGATTAATCTACCTAAATGATCTTTAGATACAAGCCCAGCATCTATTAATTTCTCCACAACTCTAAAAACTGCATTTTTAGACTTAAAATTAAAAAGACCCATCATTTCAGAATACGTAGGCATTCTTTTATTTTTAGAATAGAAATCTTCTATCTTTTCTTGATAAATATTTTTCGCCATATATTAAAAAAAGGAAGCGATTCTCCAACTGGGAGAAGAAAATAATTTCTTAAAGAAACTTTGTCTATTTTGATAACGAATCTTCTTTAAAAGAAGTTTATGGTCAAGAGCTTCTTTTTTGTATTCTTCCCCACGAAGAATTTTCAAATCAATTATTCTATTAATCCTCTGTATCTCTTTTTCAATTGTTTTAAAATATTGTTTTTGTGACATAACCCCAGTATAAGTGAACGAGCGTTCACTGTCAATCACTCACCTGTGGATAACCCAAATTAAATAGAAAAACCTAAGAATAATGTTTTTAAGGGGTTTTGAGCGCGACGGCGCGAAAACTTCAGGATTTTTTAAGCTTCAAAAAATCCGTACCGGCAAAAATATTGTTCTTAGGTTTTTCTATGAATTCACCTTCGACCCTTCGAAGATACTCAGGGCCAAAAGTTACACAGTAACTTTTGGCCTATATTGTATCGCTTCCAAAATATGATTTGAATTTATTTCTTCAGAATTTTCTAAATCAGCAATAGTGCGAGCAATTTTGATAACTCGATGATATGCACGAGCAGAGAGAGCCAATCGTTCAGCACTATCATCCAACAAATCTCTGACTTCGTCTTTCAATTTCACCATATTAAACAAATCTTTAACATTCATCTCGCTGTTCGTCGTTATATTTCTTCTAAATTTTTTAAATCTTCCTTCCTGAACTTTTCGTGCATTCGTCACTCTTTGTTTTATCTTTTCACTTTTTTCTCCATTACTCTCTTCACTTAATTTTTTATAATCAACATTTCCGACAGATACCCAAATATCAATACGGTCCATTATCGGCCCCGATAATTTTCTTTTATATCTATCTAAATCAGAAGGCTTACATATACAAGCTTTTTGTTTATTTCCAGCATTTCCACAAGGACAAGGATTCATAGCCGCAACTAATATAAAATTAGATGGGAAAATAGCTGAACCTTTAGCCCGAGAAATAGAAACGACATTATCTTCGAGAGGTTGTCGTAAAGATTCCAAAACTCTTTTTTCAAACTCTGGAAATTCATCTAGAAATAAAACACCTTTATGAGCAAGCGTCACTTCTCCAGGCTTTGGATAAGTTCCTCCTCCGATAACTGATACATAAGAAGAAGTATGATGAGGAGAACGAAAAGGAGGAGAAGATATGAGTTCCCCTCTTGTCACTCCAGCGACAGAATGTATGCCAGTGATTTCTAGCACCTCTTCAATTCCTAAATCTGGTAATAGTTGTGAAAAAGCTCGTGCCAACATCGTCTTACCTGTACCAGGTGGTCCATACATAGCAATATTGTGTCCACCAGCAGCCGCTATTTCAAGACCCCTTTTTGCGCCCTCTTGTCCTTTAATATCAGAAAAATCAGAATTTCTTTTTTCTTTTTTATAATTTATTTCAGTTTTTGGTTGAATTTTTATTTTCCTCCGCCCTTCGGAGCCTTGGTGAAGTAAGGTTTCCCCAAGGGCCGTTCTTTTTGAATTCTTTAAGGACGGTCCTTTTTCCGAACTAATATGTTCCACTACTTCCTTTAAAGTCTCAGCACCAAAAATTTTTATTCCATCGACTAATGCTGCCTCAATGGCATTTTCTTTCGGCAAATAAACTTCTTCATATCCTGCCCTTTTAGCTTCCATCACAAGAGGCAAGGCACCTCTAATGCGTCGCAACGTACCATCTAAGCCAAGCTCGCCTAGAAAAATCTTTTTTTCTGAATCAAATTTCAGATCCTCAGATGCGAGTAGATACGAAAGTGCAATAGCCAAATCAAAAAATGGCCCCTCCTTTTTAAGGTCAGCCGGTGAAAGTGAAACAATTATTTTTTGGTTTTTTGCTTTTGGAGATTTAAAACCAGAATTTTTTATAGCCGAACTCACTCTATCCTTCGATTCATTTACTGCACTATCTGGAAGACCTACTACATTAAAAGTGTGTAATCCACGCGATAAATCAACCTCTATCGTTACGATTTGTCCAGAAAGGAGGTTTACTTGTGCCGAATAGACTTTTGCAAAAGACATAATTTTATAAAAATCGCAGAAATAAAAATTTTAAGCGTCGTGGGTTCCCTGTCCTGTTGTCTCCGAGGGCGAAGGCGCGAAAATTTTTGATTTCTGTGATTTTTTAACTTATCTTTTTAACCGTTTAAATGCTTCTTACAAGTTTTAGCCGCTGGATTCACTTCCATACGACTCATCTCAATATCCTTTTTACATACTTCACATTTTCCGAAAGATTCTTTATTTAATTCTTTAAGTACACTCAAAATATCATTCAACCTTGATTCTAAAACTTTAATCATAGCACTTCTCTCTTCAAAATCTTCAAATCTATCAGCCATATCATTTTGATCTGATTCCCTAGAATCTCGTTCTTCAGGAACTGCCTCCCATTCATTCGTCTCCGGATTTAACTTTCCGATATCACGAATTTGATCGAGCAAAACATCTCTTTCTTTCTCCAACTTTTCTTTAATTTTTTTCTTATCTAACATACCCAAAGAGTATCATTTTAATTTAAAAAAGCAACTAAAAGTGATTTATTTCTTAATCTGACTAGAGGCAAAACGGAGGATTACTTCTTTTGTGGCTAGCTCCGAATTGGTAATGATAATGGATAAATCATTGATAAATACATACATCAAAACAATTTTCCCATCATTATCTTTGAGAATTCGTGCATTTTTATTATTTACAATTCCATCTTCGAAATTCTTAGTAAAAAGATAATTAGTCTCAGGAGTTATATTTACTCCAAAAAATCCATATAAATCATACAACATTTTACTTTCCCAATCACGAATCACAGGAAATGTATCAGCCATAGAGCGTATTTTAAGAAGTATAAATAAATCCCCAACATCCGGTGAGATAGGATTTAATCCACTTTTAAAGACACCAAGTAAAAAATTATCATTAATAAAATCAGTTTTATCTAGAATAATATTGCCTTTTATAAGCGAGACAAACCTTCTAAATCCTACAACCTGTTCATTCTCCGTCAAATAAATCCCTTCTATCTCACCCATCTTTACTTTAGTATTATTGGTCTGATTAAAAATAGTCTCTGCTATCTTTTCTTTAGAAAAGCCATCAATTGCCTTAAAATTAGTTTGATTAGCAAAAATTATGGAAGTATTTTGTTGTATGGTTGGACCTAAAATATCATTTTCATTAAAAAATACTAAAAAAATCAAAATGGCTAAAGCAGAAAATACAAGCACAACCCCCATAAACATAAACATCCTATTCTTCTTTGATCTGAGTGACAAACTTATCCTCTGGTCCTCACGTTTTTCGTCTTCATCAATTATCTTTTTTATTAAACCACCCTTATCGCCTCCAATAGCCTTCACCATATCACTGGTATAGGTTTCAACAATTTTATTTTTTAATTTATCTTTATCTTCCATCTCGATTAATTTTTCTTAAAGAAATCCTTATCTGCCTCTTTTATGGACAAACTAATTTTCCCTCTTTCTTCATCAATCTTTATAACCTTCACCGGTACTATCGTACCTTCTTTTATTATATCGCTAACTCGTTCTACGCGAAATGGTGCCATTTCAGAAATATGGACCATTCCGTCCACAAAAGGATTTAACCTGACAAAAACTCCAAAATCTGCAAGTTTCACTACTTCTCCTTTTAACACTTCCCCAAGTTTGAATTCATGAGTCATTTCCTCTATTATTTTCTTTGCTTTCTCGGCTTTATCATCTTTACCAGTTAAATATACTGTCCCATCATCTTCAATAGTTATTTCAGCTCCAGTTCTTTCTTTTATATCTTTGATAGTTTTTCCTCCTCCACCGATAATCATACCGATCTGGTCTGGTTTAATTTTTATAATTAAAATCTTCGGTGCATTCGGAGAAATTTCAACTCTCGGTGTTGGTATTTCTTTTTCAATTCTATCTAGAATAGCAATCCGCGCTTTTTTAGATTGTATCATCGCTTCAGCTAATATTTTTATCGGCACTCCTTCTACCTTTACATCAAGTTGAATAGCAGTGACACCCTCTCTCGTTCCTGCAACTTTAAAATCCATATCACCATGATGATCTTCCGGCCCTTGAATATCTGTCAAAATTTTATATTCTTGTCCGCCTTTGGCGGATGTTGTCTCCCTCATCATCAAACCCATAGCAATACCTGCAACAGGTGCTTTTATCGGGACTCCCCCATCCATTAGAGCAATAGAAGATGCACAGATAGAGGCTTGTGATGTAGAACCATTAGATGCCATCGACTCAGAGACCAAACGCATTGTATAAGGAAAATCCGACACACTCGGTAATACCATCGCAAGTGCTTTTTCAGCAAGTGCACCATGACCAATCTCTCTACGGTTAGTAGTACCTATGCGACCAACTTCGCCACTTGAATAAGGTGGAAAATTGTAATGATGCATAAATCTTTTCTCTTCTCTCAATTCCATACCATCAACCAAAAGTTTTTCTTCAGGACCACCAAGAGTAAGCACAGAAAGCACGTGCGTTCCACCACGATAAAAAATTCCACTACCATGTAAAATCGAAGAAATACCACCAGCTTGAACGTAAAGATCACGAAGCCCATCCATATCTCTACCATCAGCACGTTGATTATCATTAATAGCTTTTTTGTGCAACATATCATTCTCTGTATCATCAAAGAGATCATCCTCTACAGCAAAATCATCCCTATCTGGAAAGCTATCTTTAACCATTTTATTCCAAACATTATGCAATTCATCTATCTTTTTCTTTCCTGCATGCGCAGGCAGGCCTACTCCAGAGAATAAAGCACTCTCCATCTTCGGTAAAATATTTTTATTAAATAACTTCACTGACTCTTCTCCTATCTTTTCTTTTTCTATAACTTTTTTGGGAACACCTATTTCAGCAACAATTTTCTTTTGAAAATCTTCTAATTTAGTTATTTCTTCACTGGCTTTTTTAAATGCTTCTTCTAGTTCATCTTCTTTTGTTTGATGAGCTGATGCCTCAATCATATTTATATTTCCATCTTTACCACAAATAGTCAGATCAAATTTATACTGTTCATCATCCATACGCAAACTTTGTATAGGACTTATTTTTAGATTATCACTTGTCCCGAGCGGAGCCGAGGGATCATTATATTTACCAATTCTAACTGCTCCTATAGGTCCTGCCCAAGGAATATCAGATACAGATAAAGCCAAAGAAGCTGCATTTATTGCAAGTATAGTGGGATCTTCTTCATCTAAAGATATGACTGTAGTGATTACCTGCACTGCATGACGAATTGATTGATCAAAAAGTGGACGAAGAGTCCTATCAATAACTCGACAAGCAAGTATCGCATCTTCTGATGGTTTACCTTCCCTATGCATAAATCTAGAACCCAAAATTTTACCAGTAGCATAAAATTTTTCTAAATAATCTACTGTCAAATTAAAATACCCCAAACCCTCTTGTCTATCCTTAGACATGCAAACGGTTGCAAGCACAATTGTTTCACCATATTTTAAAATCACTGACCCATGAGCTTGCTCTGCTAAATCTGAAAAAATGGCAGTCATTGTTTTACCACCAATTTCTACACTATATTCTTTCTTTTGCATCCCGCTTAGAAATTATACTATCCGTACAATACCTCAAGGGTACATAAAGACAAATAATTTTTTAATAACATAATCCACGTTTTGTAAATTTCTAACGGGATAAATATTATTTTAGTTCGTGTTCAGACTACAGTATTGTTACTCAATATAGAGAACACTACTTTCTGTCTAAACGCGAACCTAAATTAATTAATAAATATTACTTCATTCCTATTAAATATTTCTTTGGATTCAAAGAAAGATCTATAAAATCATCCACTGCTTCACGAAGTTTGCCAGAAGTTGATTTACCAAAAGAAATAGCTTCAACTTGTGTACCCATACTCTGTATATATTCAACCATAGGCACATAATCTCCATCACCAGCGACAAGGACTACAGCATCGAGTTTTGGAGCAAATTTAATAGCATCCACAGCAAGACCAACATCCCAATCACCTTTTTTAAAACCACCATAAAAAACCTGTAAGTCTTTCGTCTTTGTTTCAATACCTAATTTCTCAAGTGCATCAAAAAAGTTTTTTTCTTCGCCTGTCTCAGATGTGATAACGTAAGCCACTGCACGAACAAGTTTTCTTCCTGCTACTGCTTCTTTCAAAACTGCACCAAAATTAACTCGTGCTTTATATAAATTGCGAGCTGAATGATATAGATTTTGAGTATCAATAAAAACTCCAACTCTTTGTTCTTTATTTTTTATAACTGTCATTGAATTCAATTATCAATTACGAATGAACAATTACGAGTTTAATAAATGTTTTTTTAATTCGTAATTCATAATTCGTAATTCGTAATTCTAAATTATTAATTGGTTAAGCGAGATTCATCTTCTTCATAAGAGCATTATAACGAGGTTTATTTTTATGCTCTAAATATTTCAAATGAGTACGTCGGTCAGCTACCATTTTTATAAGTCCTCTACGAGAAGTGTTATCTTTCTTATGTTTTTTCAAATGTTTTGCTAATTCATCTATTTGTGTAGACAAAACAGCCACCTGAACTTCAGAAGAGCCTGTATCTTTCTCATGAATTTGATTTTTCTTTATAATAGATTGCTTTTTCTTTGTAGTTAACATGGATTTTATCCTAGCACAAAGATGCCCAAATTGCAAGACTAAATATATGTCACACAATTTTTATGGTATGAAAAATATTCAACTTATCTTAAAAGTACTTACTAAATAGATATATAAGAATTACGATGCCAGAAAAAATATGAGATTATCGCTGCTATAAAAAGTAGCCACACAACCATTGGACCTGGTATATAAAGCTCACCCATTTCCCATAAACTTACCCATCTTAATGAAATATTCCCATTAATAGTAGCAACATTATCCATAAGTTTTTGGTCTTTTAAGCCAAGATTTTTTAATTCATTTTGAGTATTTTTTATCCTTATATCTATACTATTAAGTTTTATTTGATAGTTTTTATTTTCATTAGCTTGTTCATTTAGGATATTATTTTTTTCAGAAGAAAGCTGTGATAGTCGAGATTCAATTTGATATCTACGATCTGCGTTTGCAGTTTGTAATTCGTACTGAAGAATACTTATTTCTTGATCAATACTTCGCAAACGTAAACTTAATCCACTAATTACGCTAGTATGATTCTTCACAATCTGATTTCGCTCGCTTTTCAAAGTAGTAAATTCATTTACAACCCATTTCTGTGATTCTTCAATTGATTGTTTCTCAGGCAAAAGATTTAAGGAAGATATATTTTCTGAGAATAATTTTTCCCATCCGAGATTTTTTATTTCCATCCTGAATATTTCAAATTTATCAACGGGTATAGCAAAAACTATATTGCTATATTTTTTATTCCCATTGGATGAGTCTATACGCCCACCTAGTCCACGAACT
>PFRK01000009.1 GCA_002788475.1 Candidatus Nomurabacteria bacterium CG_4_9_14_0_2_um_filter_32_10
TGTAAAGGGCGGGATAGGTATGACAATCGTTTCAACCTCAAAAGGGGTTATGAGTGGCACAGATGCCAAAAACAAAAAATTGGGCGGAGAGATTATCTGCCAGATCTGGTAAAAATCATGTCAAAAATCGGAAAACTACCAATTACAGTACCGCAAGACGTAACCGTTTCTGTTGACGGTTCGCAAGTCAACGTATCTGGACCCAAAGGGAATTTATTTTTTGATATTAGGCCGGAGATAAAAGTTGATATTGCGGAAAATGTCGTTTTGGTGACGAGGAAAAATGAAACTAAATTCGCCAAATCCTTACATGGACTCACAAGAAGCGTTGTTGCCAACATGGTAAAAGGAGTGACCGAGGGTCACGAGAAGATCCTTGAAGTAATCGGTGTTGGATATCGCGCCGTCAAGCAAGGCGACAACTTGGTCTTAAATGTTGGTTATTCCCACCCGGTTGTAATCATACCGCTTGCCGGTGTTGCTATAGACGCCAAAGAAAATAAAATTGTTGTTTCCGGTGCTGATAAAGTGATGGTTGGTGAAATGGCTGCTAAAATTCGTCGAGTCCGTCCGCCGGAACCTTATAAAGGAAAAGGGATCAAATATATCGATGAAATAATCAGGCGCAAAGCAGGGAAGGCTGCCAAAACGGGAGGTCCGGCATAATGGCAAACGTTAGACTGGTAAGAGCCAGAAGAAAAAGGGTACGCCGCAATATGGCAGGAACAAGCGATAAGCCCCGCCTGTCAGTCTTCAGGTCAAATATGTACATCTATGCCCAACTGATAGACGACCAGAACAGTAAGACCCTGAGCGCCGTATCCGACAAAAAGTTACCAAAAGAAGGTATAGCAAAAAGATTTGATGAATATAAGAACAATGTAATACCAGCGATGAATTATTTTAAAGATAAAAAAGATTACACTATATATACGATAAATGGAGAACAAAGTGTAGAAGATGTTCATAAAGATATTATTAATAAATTAGGTTATAGATTATAGCTTTTAACTTATAGAAAATGGAAACAGTAATTATTTCGCTTGGAGGTTCTTTAATCATTCCAGAAGAAATTGATGTAGATTTTTTGAGAGATTTTAAAGAATTAATAATATCTCAAATTAAATTAGATAAAAAATTTGTAATTATAACTGGTGGGGGTAGACTTTGTCGTAAATATAATAAAGCGGCTGAAGAAATTTCAAAACCCTCGAATGATGATCTCGATTGGATTGGTATTGCTTCACTTAGATTAAATGCAGAGCTTTTAAGAGTTATTTTTGGAGAATATGCACATAACGAAGTTATTATTAACCTCACCCAATCTTTTTCCTTAGAAAAATCTATAGTTATAGGTTCGGCTTATAAACCTGGATGGAGCTCTGATTGGAATGCTGTACAAGCAGCCAAGACAGTAGGGGCTAAAAAAGTAATTAATTTATCAAATACAGATTATGTTTATGATTCTGACCCAAAAATAAATCCAAATGCCAAAAAGATTGAAAAAATTTCTTGGCTAGAATATAGAAAACTAATACCAAAAGATTGGAATCCAGGTCTCAATTCTCCATTTGACCCTGTTGCTTCAGAGATAGCTGAAGAAGAGGGGATGGAGGTAATAATTATGAATGGTAAACCCATTGATAATTTAGCAAAATATTTGAATGGTGAAGAATTTAAGGGGACAGTAATCGTATAGGTTAGGTTCTAGTTTCTAGGTTCTAGAGAATTAAAATCTAGCAACTAGTCACTAGAAACTAGCAACTAATTATATGATAATTATAAAAACACCAAAAGAAATAGAGATATTACGAGAAGGGGGTAAAAGGCTCGCTACTGTTTTGTATAAAGTTAAGGATATGGTAAAACCAGGAATTTCTACTTGGGAATTAGATAAATATGCAGAAAAATTAATAAAAGATATGGGTGACGAGCCAGCATTTTTAAATTATCGTCCTGAGGGGGCAGATTTTGCTTATCCAGCATCACTTTGTGTTTCAGTGAATAATGAAGTAGTACATGGTATTCCAAATAAAGGGAAAATATTACAAGAAGGGGATATTGTTTCTCTTGATCTTGGATTAAAACATGAGAATCTTTTTACTGATATGGCCATTACCGTGCCAGTTGGTGAAATAAGTAAATCATCTACGAAACTCATTGAAGTGACGGAAAAGGCTTTGATTGTGGGTATAGATATGGCATGTGGGGGTAATAGAGTGGGTGATATTGGAAATGCCATAGAAAATTTTGTTCGAAGACATAAATATGGAATTGTAGAAGTTTTGTCTGGACATGGCGTCGGACGTGCGATACATGAAGATCCTTATATCCCAAATTTTGGTAAGGCTAACACAGGAGTAAAGCTAACGCTAGGTATGGTTATAGCCATAGAACCAATGTTAAACAATGGAACAAAAAATGTAGTTTTGGATAAAGATGGATATACATTTCGTACTGCTGATGGTAAAAAAAGTGCTCATTTTGAACATACGATTTTGATTACTGAAGGTGAACCAGAAATTTTAACGAAAATTTAAATAAACAGGGGAAGTTTTTAAGATTTTTGAGTCCGAATATTTTTCTGCTGAAAAATTTCTCAAGACTCGCGCCGTCGCGCTCCGTAGCCTCAAAAATCTTAAAAACTTCCCCTGTTAGTGCTATACTATATTTATGGAAGGGTCATTTTTTAGTGAGATGCCAAAGTTTAAAACTCCAGAAGAGGAGCTTGAATATTTGCGTGCTCATGTGGCTCGTCGCGAAAAAGAGCTCATAGACACGGGACGGTTTGAACATGCTAATGAAAATGCGGTTAAAGATATCATAGGAGAATATAAAGAAAAACCTTTAGAGGAAGTTGTACATAAAGATAATGTTATAAGCAAAAATGATACAGAAGCTATTGTATTGCAACTTAAACCTGAATTACACGATACAATAATGGAAGAACTTTTAGGTATTGTCATTACTAAAGGTGTCCGTAATGCATTGTCTATAGTGGAAGCAATGGCGAATCCACACATAGATGATGATTTTCATAGAATATTAATTCAATATTTTAAGACAGGACAGGTTTTTGATTTGAAAGAAGGAACTCCTCTTTATAAATCTCTTAATATGACTTTGTTTGAAATTACATTACCACCACCAAGAGAAGAAGCAGATAAACAAAAAGGTTTTAAAGAATTTATCGGAGCGATGGAGCAATTTTATGCTGGTATGCAGTCTATATCAGAGGGGAAAAATAATGAAAAAGAAAATTATTTTACTTTAGAGGTAGCACTTAGTAATACATCAGATGAAGTAATTGTTTTTGCCGCAATACCAAATAAACATATTTCTCTTTTTGAGAAGCAGATTCTTTCCTTTTATCATGACGCAAAGATTCATGAAGTTACAGATGATTATAATATTTTTAATGAAAAAGGAGGATCAGCGGGAGCTTATGTTAGTTTTTCTGAACGTTCTGTCCTTCCTATAAAGACTTATGACCTTATAGAACATGACCCGATGAATATTATACTGAATGTATTTTCTCAATTAAAAACTGAAGGTGAAGGTGCCGCTATTCAGCTGGTTGTAGCCCCAGCAGGAGAAAAATTTATTAATGAGTTTCACTTTATTTTAGATGATGTTAAAAACGGAATGTCAGTTAAACATGCAGCAGACAATTTTTATAAATTTAATAAAGCATTATTTAAAGCTACAAAAGAATTATTTTTTGATGCGAAGAAAAAAGAAGAGAAAAATGAAAAGTATATGGCAGGAAGAAGAGCAGTAGATGAAGGTGCTGTAGAAAAAATAGGTAACAAAATGAAGAGTACTATTATGAAAGCTAATATTCGTATTATTACTTCTGCCCCGACAAAAGAAAGAGCAGAATCTATTTTAGGAGAAATAGAATCTTCTTTCAATCAATTTTCTGAACCAGCTAGTAATTCTTTTATTTTTGAAAAAGTCCATGGAAGTGATATGAAAAAACTTTTTCATGATTTTTCTTATCGTACATTTTCTGGGAGTAAGGTTTTACCTATGAATCTTAAAGAACTTTCCTCTGTATTTCATTTCCCAATTGGTATAGGAAGCCAACCACAACTTAAGGAAGCGAAATCTGGTATTGCTCCTGCTCCGCTCGAGATGGGGCAAGATGGAATAATTTTAGGAGTAAATAGTTATAGAGGTAAAGATACAACAGTTCGTATGTCACGTGAGGATCGTATGAGACATTTCTATGTTATTGGACAGACTGGAACAGGTAAAACAAATATTATGCTCAATATGATTACACAGGATATAAAAAATGGTGATGGTTGTTGTTATATTGATCCACATGGTACAGATATTCAAACTATTTTGTCTCGTATTCCAAAAGAAAGA
>PFRK01000050.1 GCA_002788475.1 Candidatus Nomurabacteria bacterium CG_4_9_14_0_2_um_filter_32_10
AGGAGTAGTTGAACTTCCATTTTTCAAGGAATTAACATAATCTTTCAAATCTTTATTATCTGGAGCTAGAGATAAAGCTTGTTCTGCATAAGATATAGCAACAGTAGTATTACCATCACTCTTTTCTATCTGAGAAATAGTAATCAAAGCTTCTATATAATCAGACTTCAAAGAAAGAGCCTCTTTTATATAATCTCTAGCTTCTTTTATCTTTCCATCAGCAAAAAATACACGTCCTGTAGCAAGTTTAATTCCTGGATTTAATGGATTAAGAGTCGATGCTATTTTATATGCTTCAATTGCTTTACTATAAGCATCTTTCACACCAAGCAAACCGACTGTATTATATACAAGTCCTAATGAACTATAATTTAAATAATTTGCATTATTATATTCCACTGCAAGTTGTGCACCATTTACTGCCTGATCAAAACTTGCTTGTAAATCAGCTTTTTCTGCATCAGATAAAGAAGTACCTTTAGAAACTATAGAATTAATTTTTGTAAGATAAACCTGCGCATAAGTACGCAAATATAAATCATTTTGATGCAAAGAGATTGCTTTAATAATAGAATCTTCGGCTTCTGGAATAGTTGTTGAAGAAAGAGTTTTTCCAAAATATGAAACAGAGGCTAATCGTTCTACATATTTAAATCCAACAGCTGCAGAAACAATCATTAATACTACAAGAAAAAGTATAGAGAAGAAACTCTTTCTAGGATCATCTAAGAAAGAAAATACAATTTCTCCATTCTCACGGCTAGAAGAAGATAAACCTATAAATATTCCAGTAAATGCAAAAGCCAATAAAAAGATAACCCCACCTGTAGAATAGAAGAAAGATGAAATAAACAAATAAAGAGCTGCTACAAAGAATGCTACTATTTCCCAACTCATATTGTTTTTTATACTAGAAAAAAGAGACTTCACACCAGCAATAACAAATACAACAAAAAACATAACCCAAGCTAAAATACCCAAAGATCCAGTAGTGGAAGCAAAAGTTGGTAATAAGCCTGAACCAGAATTAAAAGAAGTATCCCAAAATTGTGTAGAATTAATTTCTTGTGGTTTATACATTGACCATACTTCTCCAAATTTATTTGGACCAACACCCAATACTGGATCCTTCATCAAAGCTCCACCAGTGACAGTCATAGTAGCTCCAAATGAAGGCCTAATTTCAAAATTTGATAAACCTAAACTATTTGGTAAAAGTCCACCAATAAATTGACCTGACATAAAGAATAAAAGTGAAATCATAACCACAGCAAAAGAAAAAGCTGGAAAACGTTTTCCCTCATTCCCTTCTTCTCCTTCCTGTTTCTTACCAAAAGAAAGTGAAATTTTATAGACAAAAATAATTAAAGCAGAAATTCCAAGAATTTCCCAAATCAACGGAAAATTTACTGCTGCAGACAAAATAACTGAAAATACAATTAAAATCCCTAATATCCATTTAGTTATTCTAGGGATTGAGAAAAATTCAATTACAAAAAGAGAAATAATAGTAGAAAATCCAGCAAAAAGTCCAAATGCATTCCATGAACCTAAAATAGTATCAGTCTTTCCACCTAGAACTCCTAATGATAACAATTCAGGTAAAAATAAACGTAAAGCTTGAAATATAAATAAAAGAATAGAAGCCATAATCACACCCCAGAAAACAGTTTTGGCATTTTTTATATCTTTCAAAACAATAGAAGAAACTAACATCAAAAGAAATGCTCCCAATATAAAGTAAAAGGTACCAACATCAAGCATTGTACCAAAAAGAGACACACTTAATGTATCAGAAAATAAAGCAGAAATAAGAAATACTAAAAGAATACCAAAAGCAGAAAATAGAAGCCAAGATTTTGGTACACTAACTTTACCATCTGAAAAACGAGCTGCTATCCAGAAAATAATTGAAACAACCAAACCTATCACTAAAAGCAAACCCTTAGATGTTTCTACAGGAATTTGAGTGAAAGGTAAAAAGAAAACTGGTAATAAAACTATTACTACAAAAAGCGCCCAAAACGAAATTCTATCTAAAATATTTGATAACATATTTATTATTTGATATTAAAAAACATTAATAAAAGACCAACGACTTTATTTATACTTATATAATACTACAAATTAAACACAATAAGCAATACAATAATTAGCAAAAATGTTAATATCTTATTTCAATAAACCATTAAAAACCTCAATAACAGAAGCTTTATAATTTATTGAATATAAATATACAGAATTATAGGCACCGATAGCTAAATTACCTGTTTTTTCAAAAAGATTTACAAAAGATGATGAAATAGAACTATATGTATTACTTGTTAAGTAAGATACTCCATCATAAAATCTTACAAAACCACTCAAAAAATAATCCATCATATTCTGCACAGCTACTTGAATATTTAAAGTCAAAGTAGTAATTAGCGCACAAAATCCATTAACAAATTTTCTAAAATAGGATACTTGATCCGTGGAGGAGGACTGGCCTCCTCCAGTTTTAACACAAGAAGATATGTCGCTACAATCAAATTTAATCCATCCACCATATGGCCCAGATGCCCAAGCCCAACCATTCCATTCCCCTGTCGTTGGATTAATAACTACTTTTTGTCCCGTAACAGAAAAATTAATAGCACCGGAAGTTTCACTCCAAGCTGTTCCTTTCAAAAGTCCAGTACTAGTATCAGCAAAAAATACACCACCATATGGTGGATTAAAAGTAATCCAACCAAATTCCCCACCCCATACTTTTCCACTCAATCCTTTTTCAATATCTATAATAAGTGGATTATCTTCGAAAGTATTAAAATAAATAATTTCTGGATTTTCACAAGCAACATCTCTACAAACCTTTGCTTGACTATTCTTCACAACACCAGCATTTATTATAAAAACAAAACCAAAATATATTATAAATATAAACATAAGAAGAGTTATTTTTTGAATTTGAAGATATGTTCTTTGTTTTTTCATATTAATAAATTAACTAATAAATTTTGAATTGTTATTTTAATATTCTTATACACAGGACTACACTGTATGTATTTTATACTGCAGGCTCTGATGGTGGCTGATCTGCTGGTGTTTCTTCTGCTGGGGCTGGATCTAATGCAGGTGCTGGGTCTGCTGGTATTTCTTCTGCAGATGGTTCTTCTGCTACTTGCGGTGAGCTTATCGAATCTGGCGCAACTTCTTCAACTACAGGAGCAGTTCCTGTTCCCACAATCACAATTCTTTCGGTTGTGGCAGTATTACCAGCTGTATCTGTCGCAGAATAAGTGATAATATAAGTGCCATCTATTGACGTATCTACTTCTCCACTTATTATGACAGCAACATCACCATCGACATCACCCTCCAATGAGGCGGGCAAGTCTACTGCAGTGGCACTTTCTTCATTATAACTATCCCCTATTGCTAAATTCATTGTTGCTTCTCCATTTAATGTGATTACAGGAGCTATAGTATCACCACTTGATTGTGAAGAACCTCCTGAATTTGTCGAAGTTGAAGTCGAAGAAGATGCCTGAGAATCACAAGATCCTGGCTTAATATTTACAGCACCCGTATTTACATCCTCCACTTCCAAACATCCAGCTTGTCCATTTTTATCATATACAGTTATTCCAGTTGGTTTACTTGGACTACCTATAGTAAGTGTGTCTACTACTAAAGCTTTCATATAAGCTGTACTCTGTTGTACACTATATAAGACATCGCTGAAGAACATACTTGCATATTGTCCGAGTGAGGTCACAGGTGTTCCTATTTGGATACCAGAAATGTCATTTATTTTCAAATTTAATTCTTGTATTGAAGCCAATAAAGTATCATTCACTGTTATTTGAGTTGCTAAATTATTTGTCACGATTGTTGTCAAATCAGTTATTTTTTTATTTGTTGCCTGTATTCCTAACACCATATATCCTAGAGTGTTGACTGGGTTAATTATTGTTCTATTGTAATGCATTGCCCATGGAGCTTCGTCTGCCATCACACCCACATATTCAGTTTGAGTATCTCCTGTTCCTTTTCCTTTTTTATAATTAAATTTATAAATTGGTGTTGAAAGAATTTGCGTCAATGCTTCATTCGGATTTATCACAGTTTCAACAATATCTTTTAATTCACGTGAAGATCCAGCAGCTGCCCATGAAGTCACACCATCTCCTGCGACATCGGTGAGCTGTTGTCCTGCTCCTCCGACTGCTGTCGGCAAAGTCATTGTCCAAGTTCCAGCATCCGCAGCAGTTTGAATAATTATTTTTCCAGAAGTCACTCCAGCGAAAGATAGAACTCCAGCTGTGGTACCTGCTGTTCCCAATGACAATAATTCACCCGGCCCCGTCGTCCCGATGCCGACGTTGCCTTGTTTAAGTCTACCGTTACTGCCGGAGCAAATGTTACACCATCAGCTGTACTGATTGAGCCAAGTTGTATTTGCTGTGATATTGGAGAATATATCCTCATCCCAGCATTAACAGAATCCATACCAATACCACTTTTAACATTTCCAGTATTATAAATACTAATAATTTGTCCGACATTAGGGACTGAAGTGCCAAAATCCAACTTGGTGCTAGGATTCGTCGTCCCGATGCCGACGTTGCCTTGTATTATTAAATTCCCACTTGTGACTGCTGCTTGTGAATATGCAGTGGTACTTCCTACTGCCATTCCTCCCAAAACTGATAATTTACCACCTGGAGCCGTTTCCCCGATGCCGAC
>PFRK01000024.1:0-3634 GCA_002788475.1 Candidatus Nomurabacteria bacterium CG_4_9_14_0_2_um_filter_32_10
TACAAGTCCAAGGACAAAAGAAACAGCAGCCTACTAATTTTTTTTGACAATGAAAATAATATCGATCTCTACGTAAAAAAATAGATTTCTGCTTTGGGGCGAAATTTGTCTCTTTTCGCAGTAGAGTAAAAAGTCACGAATATTTTCTTGATTAAGCTCAGTAAAATTATTTCTTTTAAAGGAAAAATATTCCCGTATAACATAGAGATAACTTTTTATGGTTTTTAGGACTGTAGTTTCTAATCTTGAGTTCTCGTTCTATTTTTGAAGTTGTGTTTGCATAAGCATTTGCAAGTTGTTAAAATCAAGCTAGTTTTTATTTATTTTAAATCTATCATAAGTTCGTATAAAGTACAATATAATATTTTATACGATTTAAGAAAACATATCGCATAATAACGAGTTGTGTGAAATTAAAAAAGGCAAAAACTTTTATTTAATAAATTTTTGATTTTATGAATACTATTTCAAATGATGAACTTATCAATAAGGCCAAGTCTATTATTAAGCCACATGAAGTAAAACACGGATTCGTAGCTTCTAATTGTGGTTGTTCATTAATGACGAACGAAGGAAATATCTATCTTGGTGTTGCTATCGATACTTGCTCGAGTATGGGGTTTTGTGCTGAACACGGCGCTATAGCAGCAATGATTACTGGAGGTGAATATAAAATCAAAAAAATTGTTGCGGTTTTGGAGGATGGCCAGATTTTACCTCCTTGCGGAGGATGTCGAGAATTCATCTATCAAATAGATGGCGATAATTTAGAGACTGAAGTTATAATCGGCGAAAATAAAGTTGTAAAACTAAGAGAATTTTACTCCCGTATACATGGGATGAAAACTTCAGATACACGCAAACGTTAGGCGACATATTTTTGAAAAATTTGTTTTTTAAAATGTTTTTAGTGGGCTTTAAGAAATAAGGAATTTGATTTTTTTAATTTTTAAAGAGGGGTGGGTAAAAGGTGTTTTCTCCGCTCTGCTACGAAAACGATTTTAATTTTAAGGAAAATGAAATACAATATAACTACTTAAATTATGACAAATATGAATCAAGACAATTTTCAAAAACAGCTCCTAAAACATTCTGAGGATTTTAGAAATATCCTTGAAACTCCAAATGGCGATTGGTCAGTAAAGGGGTTTATTGATATTGCTAAAAATATTTACACTATTTCTGTTGACACAAAAGTAATCTCAAAAATCATCGAATTGATGATGTTTCCTGTATTTAAAAAATTTGCCGATGAAAATAACTATGAAATGATATTTTCCGCTGAACAAAATCATTATCCTGATGTTACTTTTATCACACCGAAAAAAGAAAAATTGCTCTTGATCTAAAAAGTACTTATCGCAAAAGCAGCGGAGATGTATCTGGATTTACACTAGGTGCTTTTACTGGATATTTTAGAGAAAGAAAATCAAAGAAAAATATAACATTCCTTTACAGCGAATATTCAAAACATTATATTTTAGGGGTTATTTATACAAAGCAAGACGGACTTATTGATGAAAATAAAGTTCATACAATTGACGATTTGGAAGAAATCTTATCAGTTGTAAAAGATTTTGATTTTATTGTTCATGAAAAATATCGAATAGCCAAAGATAGACCAGGAAGCGGAAACACAAAAAATATCGGTTCTTGTGTAAAAGTAAAAGAACTCAAAGACGGATTAGGACCTTTTTCTAAATTGGGAGTGAAAGTATTTGACGATTTTTGGATGAATTACATGACAAAAGAAATGGCAGAAAGAGGCGGACTAGCAAAATCGCCATACTGTAATTTAAAAGAGTATTTACAATATAGAAATATCAAGAATTTATGACTTTAACTTTACTAAAAAAATCGGGGCAAGGCACTTTGTTTGACGTAGAGCCGACAAATGAGTTTGGTGTTTTTCCAAGCACTAGATATCAAGGAAGTAAAAATAAAATTCTCGATTGGATTTCATATTCTACAAAAGATTTAAATTTCAATACTGTATTAGACGCATTTGGCGATAACTGGAAGTGTTGGTTATATGTTCAAAAAACAAGGAAAACAAGTTTTTTACAATGATTACTTAAAATTTAATCATACTATTGGATTGGCACTCATTGAAAATAATGATGTATTTCTAAACGATGATGATTTAAATTTTATTTTACAAAAAAACGACAATATACAATATCCAACTTTTATACACGATACTTTTCATAACATCTATTTCACAGACGAAGAAAATTTATGGCTTTATCAAACAATTACAAATATATACAAACTTGATAATAAATATAAACAGGCGTTAGCTTTTTTCGCCTTATTTCAGGCTTGTATTATCAAAAGACCATATAATTTATTTCACCGAAAAAACTTATATATTCGTACTGCTGAAGTAGAAAGAAGTTTTGGAAATAAAAAAACATGGGATACTCTGTTTGAAAAGCACTTTTTAAAGTTTGTTAATGAGGCAAATAATGCTGTTTTAGATAACAAAAAAAATAACATTGCTTTTCAAAATGATATTTTTGAGTGGAATTACAAAACTCCTGACCTTGTTTATATTGATACGCCTTACATTTCAAAAAAGGGCGTAGGAGTAAATTATTTTGATTTCTACCATTTTCTAGAGGGAATCGTAAAATACGATGAGTGGTTTAATTTAATAGACCACGAATCAAAACACAAAAAAATCAAAAATGGTAAGAATGAGTGGTGTAATAAAGGTGAAATTCATGATGCTTTTCAAAATCTTTTTACAAAATTCAAAAATTCCATTTTGGTTATTTCCTATCGTGATGACGGTATTCCTGCCACCCAAGAACTTATTGAAATGCTAGAAAAAATTGGAAAAAAAGTTGAAGTAAAAAAAATGGACTACAAATATGTTTTAAGTAATGGAAATTCAAAGGAAGTTTTAATTATTGCCCAATAACTATGGAAAACAAGCATAAACATCTTGAATTTATACAAAATATAATCAGCCGAATGGCTGGGAATTTGTTTTTCCTAAGGGGCTGGACTATTACCCTAATTGGTGCATTGCTCGCATTATTTTCAAAAAACAATAGCCCTTACTATGTTTTCTATTTTTTGATTGTTATTGTCCTTCCATATTTTGCTCCGCTATGCTACGCAAAACATCAGATATACGCGAACGTTAAGTGAAATAATTTTAGCTCCTTGTACAATTAACAAAGTTTTTATGAGTCTAACAAAGCAGCAATTTAAAGAATTTTATGATAAAGTCGGTTCTAAAATCGGCTGGGATTTTAGTAAAGTAAAGCATACCTCCGAAGGTGTCAAATGGGAACTTTACGATGAAGTTATAAAGAAGTGTAAAAAAACCGATATTTTGCTTGATATTGGTACCGGTGGCGGAGAAAAGGTATTAAAAATTGCCCAAAATTTGCAACTCGTAATCGGCATTGATATTTCTGATGGTATGATTGATACAGCTAGAAAAAACATGCTTCGCTCAAAGGTCAATAATGCTCGCTTTTTTGTTATGGATAGTGAAAGTATAAAATTCCCCGATAATATGTTTAATATAATTTCTTGTAGACATTCTGACTTTAGTCCGACTGAAGTATTTCGTTTGGTCGTTCAAGGCGGAATTTTCTTATCTCAACAAGTGGGTGAA
>PFRK01000024.1:3795-4126 GCA_002788475.1 Candidatus Nomurabacteria bacterium CG_4_9_14_0_2_um_filter_32_10
CGGAGAGAAATATGTCGGCAATACAGATAGCGATGTCTATGCCTCTTATCGCGGTAAAATGACTTTGAATAATGGATTGAATCTTTTTGGCGAACTCATTTTTCAACCATTGATTTTTGATAACTCAGATTATTATGAAAACAGAATGAGTTCTGTTTTATGGGGAATGATGCGTAACAGAAAGAGAATTGGAATTTATCTTAATGGGAATGATTTAGTAAAAGTTAAATCACTAGAAAATTCTATAAGCGGAAATGTTCAGACTCCATATATAATTGTTGATGCGAGATCAACAACAAAAGGGGACTCATCAACCTACAGAGCAAGCAGC
>PFRK01000029.1 GCA_002788475.1 Candidatus Nomurabacteria bacterium CG_4_9_14_0_2_um_filter_32_10
AATTAACTTGTCTTGAACTTGGAGAAATAGTTCCACCTGTTCCCGCACTTGTACTTACAGTGTAGGTTTGAACTGGACAAAGAGGAGTAATGAAATCCTTAGTTTGACCATAGACTGTTCCTCCAGCACTTTGTGCTACTGCACGATAAATATATTGAGTGTTGGGGGTAAGACCAGTGATCATTTCACTATAACTAGAAGTAGAATTAAAAGGTCCTTGATGTGATGTGTGATTAGATAGGCTTGTAGTTCCCCAGTCAAACCAAGCATAGGTGGGTGAACCATTTGGATATACTGTTCCGTTTATGGTTGCATAGTTACAGTGAGCGACCACTGTTTGAGCTGAAGCATTATTAAAACTTATAAAAAGCCCTGAGAGGGATATTATACTGATTAAAAATATTTTTATTTTTTTGTTCATATTTTTTTATTTCTGTTAAATTATAAAAGTAAAAAAGACCTTTTACTCTTCGAAACTATCCACATATTATATCATATTGAAATAAAATGTCAATGGCTTTGAAGAGCAGGAGAGAATAAAATTTAAAATCCTATTCTCTCCATTTGTCTTTAGAAACTAGCTGAATACCTCAGGACAAACCAATTTTGTTGTTGTTTTTTATAAACTTCACCAGTATCAACACCAGGGGGAGTAATAGTTGGAGAAGAGTCCTTTTCGTGATAGTTTATTATTGCTCTTACTACCAAATATGTTATATAAGCTACTACTACAAAACCACTTGCTATGATTAATGTTGTCCATGGAAATCCTGCTTCATTTATGATGGTAATCGGAGAAATTTCTCCATCACGACCATTGATGCCAGGGTCTCCCTTATCTCCCTTTTCACCTTTAATAAACTCAGGTTTAAAGGCTAGAGATTTTGTTAGTACTACTTGGGTTCTTGAGCGATCGAGGTCGTTCAAGAATTTTACAGGATTTCCGCACACGAATGCGATACTTGTTTTGATTGTTTCACCAGAAAAATATAACGTTGAATCAATGTCGAACACCTGCCCATTTCCAGCCATCCCTTTAGTCCATTTTCCTGACCTTCCCTGAGTTTCAACCCAAGGGTTATAGAGAACTTTTATCGATACCATACCTGGAGTACCTTTGTACCCTAGGTCAACTGGGTCTTCTCCCCAGTTAATCCTTTTTTGTCCATTTAACTCACTGGTCAAAAAAGTTATGGTTAAAAACACTAGAAAAATAATGAAATTTCTCATGATTACACCTTTATTTTATTTTATAAAACGGAACAACTATTTACAATTTTTGTTAGTATATCACCTTATAGAAAAATGTCAAGGGGTATACTAATACTTCTTTAAACTTAGACGCACTAGATATGAAATCATTACAAAACCCAATAGATAACGCCTTTAAGGCGTTTTTGATTAAAAATAAAATATGAGGAATTTATTTTTTAAAATTTTTAATAATTTTTTTTATTTTCTTTTTTAATATTAATTTAATGTTAGTTTCTATATTTTATTCGTATCTTAGAGCATCTATTGGGTTCAACATTCCTGCTCTACGAGCTGGATAGTAACCGAAAATGATACCAATACCTGTGGAGACTCCAAAAGCTAAAAGAACAGAAGAAAGGGAAACGCTAGTGGCGATTAATCCAGTCGATGTCACTATGAAAGAAATGAGCCAACCTAAAATAATTCCCAAGAAGCCACCGATAAATGTGAGCATTACTGCTTCTGAAAGAAATTGTAAGTTTATATCTTTTCTTTTTGCTCCGATTGCTTTTCTTAGTCCGATTTCTTTAGTTCTCTCAGTCACGGTGGTGAGCATCATATTCATAATTCCAATACCACCAACTAAAAGTGAAATTGAAGCGATGGCTGCTAAGAAGAGTGTAAAAGTATCTATGACGGTGGTTAATGTTCCTAAAATATCTTCTTGTGAGATTACTGAAAAATCTGCTTCATCTACATTGTGTTTATTTAGGAGTGCATTTATTGCTAAATCTTTAACTTCTGTCATTTTATCTTTATCTGTCACCGATACAGACATTGTGGAGAGATAATCCATTCCCGAAAGAATTTTTTGCATTGTTGAAAGGGGAACGAATATCATATCATCAGGACCTGAAAATCCAACTCCACCTTTTGCGACTAATACTCCTATAACATTAAAATTAATTTTATTAATACGAACAGTTTTACCAATTGGATCTTCTTCAGGGAATAAATCAGTTGCAACGGTGGCTCCCAATACTGCTTGTCTTCCCATACTCCTTTCATTTGCATCAGAAATAAAACTTCCATCAGCAAGAGCAACGTTGTGTACGTTCATATAATCTGTGGTGACTCCACTAATGGTGGTGTTGGTATTATTGCCAGTAGCAACCACTTGGAATCGACTAGAAACTTCAGGAGAAACAGCTGCGACGCCGTCTATAGTCTTTATAACATCGGCATCTTCATTTTTTAGAGTTTGAGCTGAACCACGACCAGAAGAAACTATCCCTCTTCCTGGTTGGACTACACCTGGCATAATTGTTAGGAGGTTTGAACCAAGACCTTCTATACTTGATGAAATAGATTCTTTAGCTCCATTGCCTATAGAGACCATAGCAATGACAGAAGCGATACCTATAACAATACCAAGCATAGTAAGACCTGATCGCACTTTATTAGCGGAGAGTGAACTATATGTTTCATTTGCTATGTCTCTTATTTTCATTCTGGGTAGTTAAAAGTTTATAAAGTTCTTAAAGTTATAAAGTTGAATTAATTTATTTTTCATTTTACTTGATAAACTTTCTACTTTATGACTTTTTTTAAATGGGTTGTTCTATCTTCAAGAAGTTTTCCATCTTTTATAAAAAGTATTCTATCGGCATGTTCGGCTATTTCTTGTTCATGAGTAATGAGAATTATAGTGCGACCTAATTCTTTGTTTAATCTCTGAAATGTACCGATGACGATTTCTCCTGTTTTTGAATCCAGATTTCCTGTTGGTTCATCAGCTAAAATAAGTGATGGATTATTTACAAGTGCACGAGCAATAGCTACACGTTGAATTTGTCCACCAGAGAGTTGATTTGATAAATGTTGAAAATTATTTTCTTCTAGACCTGCTGATAGTAATGCATTTTTTGCTCTTTTTTCTCTTTCAAGACCATGTATACCAGCATAAACCAAAGGCAACATTACATTTCGTAAGACTGTTGTTCTTGGTAATAAATTGAAAGATTGAAAAACAAAACCAATCTTATCCCTTCTAATATTTGCGAGTTCATCATCCGACAAAATGGAAACATCTTTGCCATCAAGAAAATATGTTCCACTCGTCGGACTATCGAGTGCACCTAGTATATGCATTAATGTTGATTTACCACTTCCTGATGGTCCCATGATAGCTATGAATTCTCCGTCAGCAATATTAAAAGAAATATTACTTAATGCCTCAAACTCAACATCTCCCGTTTTATATGTTTTTGTAATATTTTTTATTTCAATCATCGAATTATCTTCCTTTGTTTCCAGTACCACCGAAAATACTAGGTGCTGTTGTTGTCATTGTTGTTGGCAATATTGTTCTCGTGACTATTTCATCGCCTTCTTTAATTCCGGAGATAATTTCACTTTGTAAATCATTTGATATACCAACTTCTACTGGAATTTTTTTAGGAGCGACTTTTGATATGAAACCAATTAATCCATTTGTAGATGGCAATAAAGGTGTGTTGAAGTTTTCAACATAGTTTATTTTAGATTGTTCTGCTTGTCGAGCGGGCATTGATTTTATAGCACTATTTGGGATTATTAATACATTTTGTTTCATATCTGTGATAATTGCGGAAGAAACACTCATTGCTGGTTTTATTCTCTCATCTTGTGTATCAAAACTTATTTTAACAATATAAGTTACAACTCCTTGCGAAACTGTACCAACAGAGTCAATTTCAGCAACGATACCTGAAATAGAGAGATCAGGAATTGCATCAAAAGTGAGATTTGCTTTCTGTCCAATTTTTATTTTTGCTACGTCAACTTCATTAAGTGAGATCTCAGCGATTTGTTGATTTGTTATTAATGTTGCGACTATAGTGCTTGTACTTATAGTGTCTCCTTTTTTGATATCTATAGTAGAGATTACTCCTCCAAACGGTGCCCTAATAAAGTAATCTGACAAATTATCTTTTGCATCCTGTAGAGCATTCTCTTTTTGTTTTACTGTTAATTCTGAACTTTGAATATCTAGGTCAGCATTTAGAGAAGAATCTTTATTATCATTAATATTTGTTTCAGCAGTTAAGAGATTGGTTAGATGTGTATTTATTGTATTGGTATAGGTAGATAAGGTAGTTTGAAAAGAAGTAAAAGGAGAAGAATTTCCAGAATCTTCTGACAAATAATCAACAAAATTTATCATGTTTTTAATAGCATCAGAGAAAATTTTAGTTGTTTCATAGGTTTGTTTAATAACTTTTTCAATATCTTCTTTAACAGAATCTTGATTAAGTGTTCTATAAAACTTTCTATTTGTCTCAAAAGCTTTTTTAGCATTATAATATGTCGTCTCTGCTAATTCTCTATAACTTTGAGCTGTCTTTCCACTTATTCGTGCAGCATTATCTGAGAAAATGTTTTCTCCTAAAAGATCTTCCAATCCAGTTACAATCGTAGGTAAATCTAAAAATGTATCTGAAACAGTATTAAATCCGTCATCATACGCTTTTACTAAATCAGCACTAATATTCTCATTTGATTTTTCAATCTTTAATTTTTCCAGAGAAATTTTTGCAGATTCTAGGTTTAGTTCGGCGTCACGTATAGATTTTTGTATATCCTTAGTATCTAATTGTGCTATAAGTGTGCCTTGGCTGACTGCATCACCATTTTTTTTAGAAAGATATATTACGTCTCCAGAAGCTTTAGATTTTACATCTATTTGATTTAAGGCTGAAACTTGGCCACTACCAGAAACAGAGGCAATAATTGTACCTTTTTCTACTTTGGCCGTTATATAACGAATATCACCAGTCGTATTTGTAAATTTTTTGTATCCCCAATATCCTAGAGCTAAGATTATTATTAATACAACGATACTTATTACTTTATGGGAGGATATATATAATTTTATTTTTTGGAAGTAATTTTTCATAGTCTTTTTTATTCACTTTTTTATTTTTAATGTCCTAATTATGGTAATCTTTCCTTACAGGAACAGTATACCTTTTATATTTTTATAAACATAAAGTTTATAAAAATAAATAAAAGCTTTTTGCTTTCTACACAAAGCCAAGCAGTTGGCTTCTCTCGTGCTGGTGCCCTCAGTAGGAATCGAACCTACATCGCAAACTCCGCAAGCTCGCATTCTATCCATTAAACTATGAGGGCGATATATTATTTTGTAATTGAAGATTAACAGTTTTTATCTAAAAACTCAAATTTATCCGCCTAAATTTTTTGGTGACTTATTTTTTTAATAAATTTATCTTATTTTTGTGAAAAATTTTGGTGGCTTTAGAAACCTAAAGAATCCATTATTTTTTCTGATAGATGTTCTTTCATTTCTTCTTCAGGAACGTTATTTGAAAGCATGATAGTTTTTATTTCTTCTGCAAAATTTTCCTCTATGGGCATTGAAAGTATCGGTATAAACAATCTTTCTGATCTGATAAAAAGTGTAGGTTTCATTTCATCTTTTTGTACCCAAAAAGATTTTATGTTTTCATAAGGGAAAATACGATTTCTTATTTTTAATCCTTTTTCATTTAATTCGTAGAAGACTAAGTCTGGTTTTTTAGTGGCAAAGATAAAAAGAAGTACTCCACTCACTATAAGAAATAAACTAAAAAAATAATTTTTATAAATAAATGATGCTACTGAGCTCGCGAGGATAATAACACCGAGTGCCCAGAACCAATCATTGCCTCGTTCTTTTTCTTCGTATTCCAACGCAGTCCATTCTAGTTTTTTATTTGGATTCATTAGTATAATTATACCCCGTAGTGAAACTTTTTCAAAGTTCTACTACAGGGTATACTAATCTTTAGCTTCTAAAGCAAAAAATTGCGGAGGTGGTGAGATTCGAACTCACGGTCCCTTTCAGGACTTCGGTTTTCAAGACCGATGCACTAAACCTCTATGCGACACCTCCGTTTAAATGATATTACTGTTTTTTGATATTTTTTACAAGTTAGAAAAAACCTTATAAAAATACCCGGTATATACCGGGTATTTTTGTTTATTTCTTTTTAGGTAAGATTCCATGAAGTACTTGCTGTATGTCAGACAATTTCTTTTTAGCAATATAGAAAATATAAAAAATTTCAAGAATTCCAAAAGTATTTACCACTAAAAGAATAATAAACCACCATTTTTCATTTCTTTTGGAAGCAATCCAGAGTGAATATCCTTTCCAAGGTAAGATCCAAAAAATTGTTATTAATATGATTATTAAATTTTGATTTGTTAATTGATACATATCTAAATAATATCAGAAAAATGTTTTTTATGCTAGTATCTTATATATGAGGATTCTTGGTATAGATTATGGAACAAAGCGAATTGGCCTTGCTATTTCAGATGAAAAAGGAATTTTGGCTTTTCCGAAAGAGATTATTTTAAATAATTTGAGTGGTTTTGATAGACTTAGGGAAATTATAAAAACAGAAGATATTTCAGATATTGTAGTAGGGGAATCAGTAGATTTTTCTGGTAAACTGAATGTCCTTTCTGCGAGGATTGAAGTTTTTATTTTAGAACTTAAAGATAAATTTGGATTACCTATTCATAAGCAAAAAGAATTTTTGACATCAGTCGAAGCTAGGAAATCTGGAAGTAATAAAAAAAGTTTAAGTCAATCACAATCCCATAGTAAACTAAAAGATAAAAAAAGAGGTCGAGTAGATGCTTCTGCTGCTGCTTTAATATTACAAAGGTATTTAGATAAGATAAATAGGCACTAGGCACTAGGCTTTAGGTATTAGAAAAAATTAAATTTTAATTATGATAAGTTTAGAAGATTTTAAGAAAGTTGATATTGTAGTAGGTAAAATTTTATCAGCAGAAAAAATTCCTGATACTGATAAATTATTGAAATTATCCGTTGATTTAGGTCCCTCCTTCGCTAAAGCTTCGGAGGACGAAGAAGTTCATGATATAAGGCAGATAGTTTCTGGTATTTCATTATATTTCCCGGATTGTGATATTTTGATTGGTAAAAAATGTATGTTTGTAGCTAATTTAGAACCTAGAATAATTCGAGGTATTGAGAGTCAGGGTATGATACTAGCAGTCTCTACTGATAATGATTTATTTTCTTTACTTGAACCGGATGATGAAATTCCTGTTGGTGCTCGGGCAAAATAAAAAGTTGAAAACCAAAAATTTTTGAGCTTTCGCCCTCGGAGTCATAAGGACAGGGAACCAACACGACTCTTAAAATTTTTGTTTTCAATTTTTTATAAACTAAAGCCTAGTGCCTAAAGCCTGTTCTTGTTGTATAATATTATAATGTTTAATGATTTGTTCAAAAGATTTTTTCCAACGCCAAAATTTCTTTCGTTGCCTTCTTTCGGTTTGGATATTTCTGATGAATCGATAAAGTATATAGAACTTGTCAAAACAAAAGATTGTATTCGGGTTAATCGTTATGGAGAAAAAAAGATTCCAGTGGGGATCATTGAATCAGGTAAAATCAAAGATCAAAAGAAGATGGAAGAAATTTTAGTTGAGCTTAGGGAAGAGGAGGGTTTAAAAACAGTTCGTGTATCTTTACCAGAAGAGCAGGTATATCTTTTTAATCTTAAACTGGGAAAATTGGGATTGGAAAATGTTAGGGAGGGAATAGAACTTTCTCTTGAAGAATATATACCAATATCAGCAGAGGATGCAATATTTGATTATGAATTACTAAGTGAAGATGAACAAAGTTTAAAATTACAGGTTGCTGCTATACCTAAAAATGTAATTAATGAATATCTTTCTGTTTTTAAGAATTCTAAAATAGTTGCTAGTTCTTTTGAACTTGAAGCACAAGCGATCGTTAGATCTATCATAAAAAAAGATGATCCAGAAACTTACATGATAGTAGATTTTGGTAAAACACGTACAGGTATTTTTATTGTATCTAATGGTGTCGTTATATTTACTTCTACATTAGATATGGGAGGAGTTATGCTTTCTAATATGATTGAAAAGGATTTAAATATAAGTTTTGATGAAGCAGAAAAAAAGAAAAAAGAATTTGGTTTAAAACGCAATGCTTCAAATACAGAAATATTTTCTGTAATTTTAAATGGTGTTTCTATCTTGCGTGATGAAATAGTAAAACATTTTTTATATTGGCATACTCATAAAGATGAGGAAGGTAAGGATAGACCTCCGATTAAAAAAGTTATCCTTTGTGGTGGTAATTCCAATTTAATAGGACTTGCTGAATATTTTTCTGTTAGTGTAAAAACAAGTGTAGAATTGGCTGATGTTTGGATTAATATAATGAAGACGGATAAAAATATTCCAGAGATGAGTTTTGATCAGTCATTAACCTTTGCGTCTGCCTTAGGACTCGCATTGAGAGATTTTGAACATGATTAATTTAATTCCAAATGAAGACAAGAAACAAATGGCTAGAGATTTTTATCTTAGGCTTATGACTTTGTTTTTTATAATGTTGGGTATATCTTTGTTGATTGCTTCTATTCTTATTTTACCATCCTATTTTCTTTCTTATGTAGAAAAAAATGCCACTAACACTAAATTTGAATCACAAAAAAATGAATTTATACCTCTTCCTGATCAAAACACCTTGACAGTAGTTAAAGATTTGAAAAATAAATTGAATTTAATAGAAGATGCTCAGAAAAATCAAAGTATTTTTTCTCAAAAGATAATAAATGAAATTATATTAAAAAAACCGAGTGGTATTAAAATTACAGGGATTTCTTATCAAAACGATCCTAATACGGGTAAAAAGATAAATATTAATGGTAAAGCATCGAATCGTGAAATTTTACTTTCTTTCCGTCTTGCACTTGAGAATGATGCCCTTTTTTCAAAGGTTGATTTACCGATTTCAAATTTTGTAAAGGGGTCTGATATAGAATTTAATTTAAGCCTAATTCCTTCATAATACCTGTCCTGTATTAAATTTTTGAGTAAATATATTATGATAAATATTATTAAAAGCAAAAAAGAAATAAGAATTATTAATAACAGTTTAAAATTTTAGTACTGGGATGCAATTTATTTTTCAAAAAAAATCATTTATTCTCTCTGTTGTGTTTTTTATATTTTCTTGTTTTGTTTTTTTGTTTCTATATAGAGTAATAGATAATAATAAAGAAGATTCACGATTGACACAAGAAAAATGGCAGACAGAAGATATACAAAGAAAAAATGCGAAATCTCTTTTTGATTCAATTAAAACAGTGGAAACAGAAAGAGCTTTATTTGAAACTCATTTTGTTCAAAGTTCTGATATTGTCCCCTTTTTAGACACAATTGAAAGAATGGTAGAAAAAGTGGGGATTAAAGCTGAAGTTGTCTCTGTGGATATTGCAAAAGATAAACTTTCTTTAATGATTGAAATAAAAGCGGTAGGGAGTTTTGAGATTATTTATAAATTAATAATGCTTTTAGAAAATTCTCCATATGATCTTGAATTTGTTTCAGTAAATATGCAGCATTTAGATGCAGGAGATTTATCTATTAGTGAAAAATCACAATGGGGGGCAATTTTTCAGGTAAAACTTTTAAGCTTTATTAATTAGCAAGTTTTTAAAGATGGAAATAAAATTTTTAAAAAAGAAAAAAAAGTTTACAAAAGGAGGTCTTAGAATTAAACCAGACCTTTATTGGAGATATATTCTTTATGTAACATTTATTTTAATTTCTCTTTCTTTTGTTTTTGGTTTTTTTCTTTTTAGGAAAATAAATAATCAATTGGTCTCACCAATTTCGAATTTGGATGGACAAGAAATAATAGATAAGGGAAGGATTAATAAGATATTAAAATTTTTTAAAGGACGTGAAAATAAATCTATAGAAATTTTAAATTCCACTTCACCTATTGTTGACCCATCACTTTAATTTTTGGTGCCCTTGGTAGGAATCGAACCTACATCAAGGCCTTAGAAGAGCCTCGTTCTATCCATTGAACTACAAGGGCTATACTCAGATCAGGGTGTGCGCAGTAGAGGACTCGAACCTCTGACCTTCCCGGTGTAAACGGGTTGCTCTACCAACTGAGCTAACCGCGCATTGTTTTATTATATTAAAATTAATTACTAATGGTGTATCTCACGCATCGCTACAACTAAGCTAACTACACATTTCTTTTTAATTTCTAACTATGGCTATTCTAGCTCATTTTGTATATTATTTCAATTATGAAGATTAAAATTTTATATGAAGATAAAGACATTTTAGCCATAGATAAACCCTCTGGTATTTCTGTGCATCCTGACGGGCGAAGTAAGGAAAAGACAATTACTGATTGGGTTTTGAAGAATTATCCTAAGTTAAAAGGTATAGGTGAGCCTGTGACTTTTAACAACCAAGAAATTGATCGTCCGGGGATAGTGCACAGATTAGATAAAGAAACTTCTGGTGTTTTGCTTTTAGTAAAAAACCAGAAAACTTATGAATTTTTAAAAGAACAATTTTCCGCCCCCGCTTTTGGATTAAAAACAAAGAGTGGGTTGGCCGACAAGAAAAATAGAATAAATAAAACCTATGTTGCAATAGTTAATGGTTGGGTAAAAGATGATCATAGAATTATAAATAAACCAATTGGTAGAAGCCCAAGTGATTTTCGCAGAAGACTTGCAGGTCGTGGCGCGCGTGGGGAATTACGTGAAGCAGTAACAGAATATAAAGTATTAAGAAGATTTAAAGATAAAAATAATAAATTCACTTATTTAGAAATACGTCCTAAAACAGGCCGAACTCATCAGATTCGTGTGCATATGAAATTTATAAATCATCCTGTGGTTTGTGATTCTTTGTATAATCCAAATAAACCTTTCCCTGAAGGATTAAAAAGATTAGGGCTTCACGCAAAGTCCATAGAATTCAAGAATTTAAAAGGTAAGATCATGAAAGTGGAATCACCCTTACCAAAAGAATTTGAAAAAGTGGTAGAATAAAAATATGGATAAATTTATAGTTGAACAACATAAAGAGAAAGATAAGAAAGATGATAAATATGAATATGTGGAAAATCTTCCGGAAGGTAAAATAGACCAAAGTATTGCTGATTATGCGAAACGGTATAGAATAAAGATTCCTGAAATATCTATAATCTTGGCATATACTCGCCACACTACTCCAGAAGATGCTACTCATATGATGGAATCGTTGCGTCGTTCAGATATCATTATTCCCGAAAGTGCTGGTTGGGAATATTCTGATTTTTGGTTACAAACTATTGGTGAAAAATCATCAAATCGTGCTGAAAAGAGTTTTGAGACTGAAGTCATGAGAAGCCAAGATGGGATGAAGAAAGACTTTGTTTATATTGATTTGGATAAAAAAGAACTAGAGAAAGCAAAAAAGAATTTGATCCCGGTGTCTAAAATCATGATAGATTTGTTGAATAAGAAACCTCCTTTTGAGAACGCTCTTTTAATTTTCAAAAAGTGTATTGAGGAAGGAGTTCATTTTCAGGTTCAAAGAGAGTTAAAAATCTTAAAAAATTTAGCGCCTCGGGTTATAACAGCAGTCAAAGAATCCAATTTGTTGAAAAACAAGAAGAATATTGAAGTTTTTATTTATTTAGGATCTTTCCACACGTTTATTGGTAAACAATTAAAGAAAAGAGGAGAAAAATTGGATATAATATTTCCAGAAAAGCCGTATGTCTACGAAAAGAACATAGAAATAGAAAGAAAGATAAGATTTGACCTGAAAGTGACAAGACAGGAACTTGTTCAGGCCTTTTTTGATTATTTACAACAGTTAGTCTTCGAAATTTCGTTGACTGACCAGGATGAGGCTGTTATTTCTCAAACAATTGCAAAAAGCATAACTGAAGAAGATATAAGAAAATTGTATGAGTCGTCGTCGGGAGAAAATATAGCTGGGCTTAGGAAGTCTGTTTTTGAATTAATACGAAAGTTATTATAGTAAGGAAGAGTATACCGAAGTAGTGCAAAGTTTATCCTGAATAGTAGAGCAAAACTCACTACGGGACAGATAAAGTAGAAAGTTATAAAATCCTTAATATACAGTATTTGTATATTAAGAATAAAATAAAAATTATGGAATTTAAAAATTTAGTACTAGGGTGTCAGAATTGCAAAAATGGTTTATCTATGTTAAATTGTTTCAATGGCAATAGATAAAACAAAACTTAGTCCGGTTAATATTGAGGACAGAAAAAAGCTTAATTTCACAGCTGGTGATACAGTTCGTGTTTCATCTAAGATTTTAGATGAAAAAGGTAAAACACGCCTTCAAGCTTTTGAGGGAATAGTTTTGGCTCGTAAACATGGAACAGAAATTGGTGCTACTTTTACAGTCAGAAAAACTGCTTCAGGTGTTGGTGTTGAAAGAATTTTTCCACTTTACTCTCCAAATATTGATAAAGTTGAAATAACTAAAAAATCACGAGCTCGTAAATCTAAACTCTATTATATTCGTACCAAAGCAGTGAAAGATGTTCGTAGAAAATTACGTTCTATTACATCAGTTACCGATGAAGAGGAAGAAGTTAAAAAAGAAGAATCCGAGTAGTAGAGCAGGGCTCACTATGAGACAGATAAAAAATCCATTTCACAAAAATGGGTTTTTTTGATAAAGTTTAGATATGCCCAGGTGGAGAAATTGGTAGACTTACTACCTTGAGGTGGTAGCGCCGAGAGGCATGGGGGTTCGAGTCCCCCCCTGGGCACCAAAATTATTAATTAATTTTTTATTTATTATGGATTTAAAAGATAAAATAGTAGTTATCACAGGAGGCACAAAAGGCTTAGGTAAAGCAATGGCTTTTTGTTTTTTGAAAAATGGTTCAAAAGTTGTGGTATGTTCTCAAGAAGGAAACAGACCGGAAAATTTGGAAGAAGAAATTTTGTGGATAAAAGCAAATGTGACTAAAGAAAATGAGATGAAAGATTTAGCAGAGAAGGTAATTAGAAAATTTGAAAAGATAGATATTTGGATAAATAATGCAGGCATTAGTATGGGACATATGCCTATTGAAGAAATTGATTCTGTTTTTGCGCATGAAGTTATGGAGGTTAATTTTTTTGGAACTTTTTTTGGTTCTCGCTCGGTAATGAAACATATGAAGAAACAAAAGTTTGGAACTATTATAAATATTATTTCTTCAAGAGCTTTTGATCCAAGTCCTGTTTCTGCTGTTTATTCATCGAGTAAATGGGCAGTAAGAGGATTTACAGATTTACTTCGTAATATTCTTGGTAAAGAAAATATTTCTGTAATTGGGATATATCCAGCAGGTATGCGGACAAATTTTTATGGAAAAGATGAACCGACAAATTATAAAAATTATATGGATCCAAACGATGTTGCAGAAAAAATTATAGATAATCTTAAAAAAGAAACACCAGAAGAGGAATTAATTATAAAAGAATAATTCCAGTAGTAGGGCAGAGCTCCCTATAGGACAAGTTTTTAAAAATATGCTTTATACAAGAAAAGGGGACAATGGAACAACAGGTTTATTTTCTGCCAAAGGCAGACCAGCCTCTGGCTGGGGATGTGATCAGCGTATCTCGAAGAGTTCTATTATAACTGAAGCCCTCGGTTCTTTAGATGAAGTAAATTCTTTTTTAGGATTTTGTAAGGTTAGAGCTAGAGAAGGGAAGTTTGTTGTTCCCAGTAATATTAAAGGAGATCAGGCTATTCATGATGTACAGAAAAATTTATTTATTATTCAAGCAGAGCTGGCTGGTGCTTCCATGTCTATTGATGAAGAAAAAGTAAAAGAATTAGAAATGATGGTTGATTCCATAGAAAAAGAACTCCCACCAATAAAGACTTTTTTTATTTCTGGGGGTACGGAATTAGCTTCCCTTTTTGATATAGCACGTACTATTTGCAGAAGAGCGGAGAGGAGAGTGATTAATGTTTCTGAAGAAAGCAAGATACCTATAAATAAATTTACTCTTGCATATTTGAATCGTCTTTCGAGTCTTCTTTATGCTTTTGCTAGATATTCAAATCATAAATTTGGAATTTTAGAAGAGAGCCCAGATTACAAATAATTTTTATTTTAAAATGCAGATAATTAGACAACCTTGGTCTATTACAAATGAAGACGTAATTAAATTACTAGAAACTTCAAATAAAGGTTTAACAGAAAAAGAAGCGAAAAATCGTTTGGTTAATTATGGTACTAATACCTTTCATAATAAAGAAAAAATAAATATACTTTCTCTTTTTTTGAAACAATTTATAAATCCATTGATTTTTTTACTTATTGGAGCATCTATCATTACTGTAATTTTAAAAGAATGGGTGAGTACTTTTGTAATTATTTTTTCTGTATTGTTAAATGTTTTACTTGGATTTTATCACGAATATCATGCAGAGAATACATTAGATAAATTAAAAAGTTATATAAAGGATAGAGCTCGGATCATTAGAGATGGGAGAGAACAAGAGATTGATTCATCTCTTTTAGTTCCTGGAGATATTTTAAAATTATCTTATGGATTTCGTGTTCCAGCAGACGCACGTTTGCTTACAGTAAATAATTTTCAGGTTGATGAGGCTATTCTTACTGGAGAATCAATACCAGTTGGAAAAAATGAGAAATTAGTTCCAATAACAGCAATAATTTCAGAGCGTAAAAATATTGCTTATTCTGGAACATTAGTGGTGCAGGGTTATGCGACCGCTGTCGTATGTTCTACAGGTAATGAAACGGAGATCGGTAAGATTGCAGGCATTGTGTCTGAGCTAAATAGGACAGATACTCCACTGAAAAAAGGTGTTGATCATCTTGCCTGGCTTATTTTTTTTATAGCAATAGTTATAGTATTTGTGATATTAATTTTAGGAGTTTTACGTGGAGAACAATTACTCCCAATGCTTGTACTTTCTGCAGCAGTTGCTGTCGGAGCTGTTCCTGAAGCATTACCTATTGTTTTGACTGTCATTTTAGCAATTGGAGCTACTCGTATTGCAGACAAAAAAGGAATTATTAAAAAACTAGCAGCTGCAGAAACTCTTGGTTCAGCGACGCTTATTATGACAGACAAGACAGGAACTTTGACTAAAGCAGACATGCAACTTCTTGGTATATATACAAAGCAAGAGCTTATTTCAAGTGAATTTCATAAAGAAGATCAGAAATTATTTTCTCATGATCAAAAAAAATTACTTGAATTTGCTTTATCTAATCTTGACATAACTATAGAAGACAGAGAAGAAGATAAAAAAAAATGGATTTTTAAAGGGAGACCATTTGAAGTAGATATTGCTAAAGCTTGTATTCTTCACAATATATCATTTTCTACTATTAATTCTTTTTCTTCTTTTATTGTTTTACCATTTAATTCAACTAATAAATTTTCTGTATCATTAAAAGATGAAAAATATATAATAATGGGTGCACCAGATGTGTTACTCAAGAAATCAAATGTTTCGAAAGAGGAATATTTAAAACTTGAATCTTGGATAAAGACTACAAGCGAGAGTGGAAAAAGACTTATTGCTGTAGGTACTATTTCTAAAAAACATGTTAAAAATAATATTTCTCCGCAAGATATAGAAAGTATCAATTTCTTGGGAATGTTTGTTTTTTATGATCCAATAAGACCAGAGGTTCCTGCTGCTATAAAAAATATTGAGTCCCACGGCATAAAGATTGTTATTGTCACTGGTGATTTAAAAGGTACAGCTATTTTTATTGCAAAAAGTTTAGATTGGGCAGTAATAGAAAATGAAGTTATTACGGGTAATGATATTCGTGATTTATCTGATGAAGAATTGCTTATTATTATTCCTAAAATTAAAATTTTTGCTAGAGTGACACCAGAAGACAAACTTCGTATAGGGAAACTTTATCAGAAACTTGGTGAGATAGTCGCAATGACGGGGGATGGTGTGAATGATGCACCAGCATTAAAAGCTGTGGATATTGGTATATCTTTAGGTTCAGGAAGTGATGTTGCAAAAAGTGCTGCTGATTTAGTTCTTCTTGATGACAATTTTGAAACTATTAGTTTAGCAATAGATGAGGGACGAAAAATTTTATCAAATATTAGAAAAGCGATAGTGTATCTTATGTCTAGCTCTCTTGACGAAGTTTTTGTCATTGGTGGTAGTTTATTGTTTGGCCTTGCTTTGCCTATCACTGCTCTTCAGATAATCTGGGTGAATATGTTTACTGGAAGTTTACCCGCCCTTGCTTTTGCTTTTGATGAAGATATTGATAGAGGAAAATACCTAGGAAAAGATTTAAATCTTATTTTTTCTAAAAGAGTTAAAATTCTAAGTCTTGGTGTGGGTGCCTTGAGCTCTATTCTTCTTTTCTTTTTATATTATTTCTTAATACGTACTGGTCTTGATATTTCAATAGTTAGATCTATATTCTTTGTTTGTTTTTCTTCTTATATTTTAGTTATTGCTTTTTCTTTTAAAAGTTTACATCGTTCTATTTTTTCTTATAATATTTTTTCAAATAAAAAATTAAATTGGGGTATTGTTATCGCAGCTATTATTTTAATTTTGACGATGACTGTGCCCTTTATCAGAAATATATTTGAGCTTGCTCCTATGCCGTGGGTATGGGTTCCTTTTGTTATTTTATGGCTTGTTATAAATATTTTTATTGTAGAAATTACAAAATATATTTTCAGTAGTAGAAATAATATAATTACAAAGTTTCATCATTTAAAAGCATTTTTTTCAAAAAATAAATAAAAAAATAGCATTTATGCATCTTTTTTGATATAAATAGCACTGTATGGTGCCTATAGTGTAACGGTTAGCACTAGGGTTTGTGGAACCCTCGGTTCGAGTTCAAATCTCGATAGGCACCCAATAATTAGTTATTTAGCTAAATTATAAATGTATGATTTCTAAAGACATAAAAGAAACAGAGAAAATAGCTAAAAGTTTT
>PFRK01000041.1 GCA_002788475.1 Candidatus Nomurabacteria bacterium CG_4_9_14_0_2_um_filter_32_10
CATAGGTTGAAGTTTATTAAAAACTTCTTTTTCACTCCAATGTTCATCTTTCAAATTTTGATCCCATTCAAAATAGGAAACTGTGACGCCACCAGAATTTGCCAAAATATCTGGTATGATTGGAGTACCTTTTTTAAATAAAATTTCATCTGCTTCTGGAGTTATCGGACCGTTAGCAAGTTCTAAAATTGCTTTAGCTTTTATCTTATCGGCATTACTATTAGTTATTTGATTTTCAAATGCAGCGGGTATTAGTAAATCGCATTCGATTTCTAAAAGTTCTTCATTTGTTATATTTTTAGAATCTTCAAAACCTGAAAGGGAACCGTTTTCCTTTTTATATTTTATAAGTTTTTCTATATCAAGACCGTTTTCGTTATGTATTCCATTTTTTGAATCTGAGATAGCGATGACATTGTGTCCTGCTTTACTCCAAATGAGTGCTGCATTTGATCCAGCGTTTCCGAAACCTTGAATCACGATTTTACATTTTGTAGGTAAATTTAATTCTTTTTTGAAAGTTTCAAAAACAAAAAAACCACCTTGTGCTGTTGCTGTACCTCTCCCTTCTGAACCTCCTTTTTCTAGTGGCTTACCTGTTATCATCGCCCCAGTTTTGTCTCCTGTTATTTTTTGATATTCATCATTCATCCAATCCATTATTTCAGGTGTAGTATTTACATCAGGAGCCGGGACATCTTTTCTAGGTCCCAAAATATCTGAAAGTTTTTGTACCCATCCACGTGAGAGTCTTTCTAATTCTTCCTTTGATAATTCTTTGGGGTTGACTGTTATTCCACCTTTTCCTCCACCCATTGGGATTCCAGCAACAGCACATTTGAGAACCATCCAAAATGCTAATGCTTTTACTTCATTTATTTCTGTATCTTGATGATATCTAACACCACCTTTATATGGTCCGAGAGCGTTATTGTATTCAACTCTATAACCTTCAAATATTTTTAAAGAACCATTGTCCATTTTTATAGGGATAGATATCCTTATATCACGGTCAGGTTGGCGCAAACGGGCTATAAATTCATTATCAAAATTTTTGATTTTAGCAACTTTGTCTAATTGAGACATTGCGTTTTGAAATGGGTTTTGCATGATTTTTTATTTTTTCTTTCTATTAATAGAAAGGTTAGATATTAAGACCTCTATTATAGATGAAATTGCCTAATACTTCAAGTTTTTTATTTTAGTTTCCTTTAACCAAAAAAGTGTGAAAGTGTCAAAACTTTGGTATACTCTACTTTAATGAAGGATAATATTTTTCTGAAAATAAAAAGTACGTTTAGAAGTACACACTTTTGGTTTTTTGTAATTTTATTGTTTGTCCTTGTTTTATTTTTTGTGACTCCAGAATTTCTTAGCAGTACTGTTTCTAATAATATAAAAGATGTCATAACAAAACTTGAAGAAAAAAAAGAACCTACTATTTCACCCCTAGACACTGTGGCTTATGATAAAAAAATAAATGAAATAGCAAATAATCCACCAGACAAGATCGTTTATGAAACCGTCAAAACTGTTGAAACAGATAAGAATGGTAAATCAATAACTAAAACTACTAAAGTTCCTCTGTCTCCACAACCAATAAAATCTCATCTTTGGCCTGTAAAAACTGTTTATCCAAATGATGGAGCTATTTTACCTTTTAATCGAATTATTGCTTATTATGGGAATTTATATTCTAAGAAAATGGGAGTCTTGGGAGAATATGAAGAAAGTGAAATGCTTAGAAGATTGGATGTTGAAGTTAAAAAATGGAATACTGCAGATCCTTTTACTCCAGTCGTACCAGCACTTCATTATATTGCAGTCGTAGCACAGGGAAGTGCAGGACAAGATGGTAAATATAGAGCTAGGATGCCCGATAAGGAAATAGATAAAGTTTTGAAAATAGCAGAGAAAATTAATGCTATTGTTTTTTTAGATATTCAAGTTGGTTTTAGTAATTTGCAAACGGAAGTACCATTGCTTGAAAAGTATTTGAAATTGCCGAATGTTCATCTAGGGATTGATGCAGAATTTTCTATGAAAACAGGAATAAGACCAGGGAAAGTTGTGGGGACATTCGATGCTACGGATATAAATTTTGCAGCAGAGTTTATGGCGAAAATTGTAAAAGAAAATAATTTAACACCAAAAATTTTAGTAATTCATAGATATACACAAAAAATGATAACTAATTATCAAAATATTAAAACATTACCGGAGGTGCAAATAGTGATGCATATGGATGGTTGGGGAGGAGCAGCTAAAAAAATAAATACATATAAACAATTTGTCTATAAAGAACCTGTCCAATTTACTGGTTTCAAATTATTTTACAAAAATGATGTTTTAGATAAAGGGACAACTTTAATGACACCGAATGATTTATTAAAATTGAATCCTCAGCCTTTGTATATTCAGTATCAGTAGGTATAAAAAATCTTAAAAACAAAAATTTTTGGTTTTTGAGATTTTTTATGTTAATATAACTATATGTTTTCAAGCTTTTTGGCTACAAATGGGCAGGGATTTTTTTTGCCAGTCATTATGGTTTCAGCATTGATAGATAGTATTAATCCTTGTGCTATATCTGTATTATTTTTGACAATGGCATTTTTATTTAGCTTAAATAAAAGTAGAAAATTTATTTTAATATCGGGGGGAGTATATATCTTGGCTATTGCTATTATTTATACATTAATAGGATTAGGGGCTCTTCAAGCTCTTAGTTTTTTTAATGTTCCAAATATAATGGCGAAGATAGGAGCAGTTATATTATTGCTTTATAGTTTTATTGGTTTGACAAATGAATTTTTCCCAAGTTTTCCAATTAAATTAAAAATACCTGAAAGTACGCACGGGACTTTAGCGAAAGTTATAAGTAAAGGTTCTATTCCAGCTTTTTTTGTGTTAGGTGCATTAGTTGCTATGTTTGAATTTCCATGCACTGGAGGTCCTTATCTTTTTGTTTTGACTTTACTTCATGATTATGCAAATTTCTGGAAGGGTTTTTGGTATTTGATTATTTATAATATAGTCTTTGTTTTACCACTTATTCTCGTACTTTTGTTTACTACAAATAAAATTATGATGGAGAAGATAGATAGATTACGCAGATTAGAAACGAAAAAGGCTAGGGTAGTATTATTACTTATTTTGGTCGCTTTTGGTATAATTATGTTTTTATTATAATTTAATGTAAAATTGTAGGAATTTACTTTTTATAAGGTCCTCGGTTCTCCGGGGCCCCGAACCCCGGCCAGACCATTCTAAAAAGCAAATTTCTACAATTTTAAAATAATATTATGTCACAAGATCTAAAATTAATGAGTTTTGAGGAACTTCAGAAAAAGATAGCTTCTTTGAAAGAGAATAGAGGTGTTGATTTATCTACTGAAGAAGATTTAAGTATTGCTGTTATGAATTTGATAAGTCTAGAAGAGCATTTCTTTTTTTCTGGAGCAAAAACGGGCAAAGATGAATATTATGAAATGTTAAGTGAAGTACGAGAGATGCGTAAAGTACTTTTGGCTCGAATGATAGACAAGACAGAGGCTGAAAGTTGGTGTATTTCTAAACATTTGCTTGGAACGACGATGCGACTTATGGAAGTCGGTACAAAATTACAAGGAGATGGTAAAATAGAAGAGGCAAAACAATTATTCACTTTCGCATACAAGGCTTATAATTTGTTTTTTGGACTTAGGTTAAAGATTATTAATATACCAGATGTTAAAAATAGTTTAGAAAAAGAAAAACCTATGACTTTTGATGATATTATGGGTAAACTTGTTGATTGTTGTGATGAATAGAATCAATTACGAATTATCAATTACGCCTGCCTGCCGGTAGGCAGGAATTACGAATTTTAAAAAATGAATCAAAAAAATATTTTCTTTTTAATAATAGGTCTTTTAATTTTAGGAACAATTGCAACTGTATTACTTCGATCATCTGATGGACCAATCGATTCAGGAAAGTATGATATTTTTGCACAATGTCTAGCATCCGAAAATTTGACTATGTACGGGGCTGTCTGGTGTTCACATTGTAATGCAGAAAAAGCACGTTTTCAAGATTCTTTTAAATATGTCCCTTATGTTGAATGTACAGAAAATCCGAATTTATGTCTCGAAAAGGGTGTAGAGGGTTACCCGACTTGGATAGATAAAAATGGGACAAAATATGCAGGGGAACAAGGTTTAGAAAAATTGTCGGAAATAAGTAGCTGTGAATTACCAACTAATAATTAATTTATTTAAATGAATATTTTTACAGAAATAGGGCTTATTATTTTGATAGCGACTGTAGTCTCTGTAATTATGCATATACTTAAACAACCATTAATTGTTGGTTATATTTTAAGTGGAATAATCATAGGCCCTTATTTCTTAAATTTATTTGAATCCAGTGATTATATAGAAATATTTTCTAAATTTGGTATTGCTATTTTGCTCTTTATAGTAGGTTTGAATCTTAAACCAAATATTATAAGAGAAGTAGGTAAAGTTTCCGTTATTGCGGGTGTGGGACAAGTTATTTTTACTTCTGTTATTGGTTTTTTTATTATAAAATTTTTAGGTTTTAATTTAATCTCTGCTGCTTTAGGTGCTATCGCTCTCACATTTAGTAGTACAATAATTGTTTTAAAACTTATTTCTGATAAAGATGATTTAAATAAAACTTATGCAAAAGTTTCTATTGGAATGTTGTTAGTTCAAGACATCATTGCTACCATTATTTTGCTTTTTATGTCTATTTCTGGTTCTCCCTTTTTGCTAGAAGGTAATTTAACACAAAATATTTTATTACTTATAACTAAGGGTTTTGTATTTTTTGTATTTTTATATTTAATTAGTAAATATATTTTACCTAGATTTTTAGATTTCTTAGCAAAATCACAAGAATTACTTTTTATTTTTTCAATAGCTTGGGGAACAGGACTAGCCACACTTTTTCATTTTTTAGGTTTTTCTTTAGAAATAGGAGCATTGGCTGCTGGTGTGGCATTAGCTTCTTCTCCTTTTTCTCAAGAAATCGGTTCAAGAATGAAACCTTTAAGAGACTTCTTTATTTTATTATTTTTTATAATGCTTGGTTCTCAATTAATTCTCACTGATTTTAGTAATATTTTTTATATTGCCACGATACTTTCTGTTTTTGTTTTGATAGGTAATCCAATCATTGTATTTTTAATTATGAATATTTTAGGTTATAGAAACAGAACTTCTTTTTTGACAGGCTTAACTGTGGCTCAAATAAGTGAATTTTCTTTAATTCTTATTGCTTTAGGTTATTCTTTAGGTTATTTAAATAAAGAATTTGTTTCCTTAATTACCTTAGTTGGTATTATAACCATTATAGGTTCCACATATTTCTTTATGTTTTCAGAAGAAATATATTCAAAATTAAGATCATTTTTGAATTCTAATTTTGGTAAAAAAATAACCATAAATGAAGAAGAAGAAAATAAGGAAAATAATATGGTAATTTTTGGTTATGATAGAGTTGGTTATGATTTTGTGAATGTTGCTCAAAAAATGAATATTAAATATTTAGTTATTGATTTTAATCCTTCGGTCATAAGAAGATTAGAGAAAAATAAAATTCCTTGTTGTTTTGGAGATGCAGACGATATAGACTTTTTAGAGGAAATACGTATTTCTAAATCAAAAATAATAATATCTACTATTCCAGATTTTGAAACAAATTTAAATTTGATTTCTTATTATAGAAATCATAATAAAGAAGGAATAATTGTTGTTATTTCTCATAGTATAAGAGATACGCAAGAATTTTATAAATATGGAGCATCTTTTGTGATAATGCCTCATTACTTAGGAGCTATTCACGCTTCCAGAATGATAGAAAATTATGGTTTTGATTCTAAAGCTTTTGAAAAAGAAAAATTAAAGCATATCGAAGAAATAGAAAAAAGAAAAAAAATAACTGAAGAAGAATATAAGTTTTAAATAATATATAAAGTTAATTATTATTAATTAGTATAAATTTCTAATGGGATGGATTCAAAAAAGGAAATAAAAGCTTGGCATAAGGTTAAAATTAGTGATAGATTTCTAAATGCATTTAGGGGTATGTATGTTTTTTATAAAACTTCTAGGCATTTCTATCTTTTAGTATGTGCTGTTATAATAGTAATATTTTTAGGGTTTCTTTTTAAAGTTTCAAGTTTTGAATGGATTGCTTTGATTTTTTCTATTGGTTTTGTGATAATTTCTGAAACTTTTAATACTGCTATTGAAATAGATATAGACCTAACCTCCCCAGAATATCATCCATTTGCTCGTGACACGAAAGATGTTGCGGCTGCAGCTGTAATATTAGCTATATTTACTGCGTCTATAGTTGGGCTCATCATCTTTTTACCAAAATTTATTAATGTGCTAATATAAAATATATGACTAATAAAAATATTTTTATCTTAATAATTGTACTTTTAATTTTAGGAACAATTGCAACTGTATTATTAAGGTCTCCGAGTGTGACTTCTTTTCCTGGTAAATATGATAGTTTTACGCAATGTTTAAAAGATAAGGGTGCAGTTTTTTATGGAGCTTTTTGGTGTACACATTGCCAGGCTCAAAAAAAATTGTTTGAATCGTCTGTTAAACTTTTACCTTATGTTGAATGTTCTACTTTAGATGGAAATTCACAGACACAAGAATGTATAGATAAAAAAATTACTACTTATCCGACGTGGGAATTTGCTGATGGAACTCGATTAACAGGAGAAATTCCACTTGAACAATTAGCTGAAAAAACTTCTTGTACACTTCCTGAAGGGGAGGCAACTGCTTTGCCTGTTCAAACTGGAGCAAGTAGCCAAGCTCAATAATTATGGGTGATTTTGTACATTACTTTAATATATCTTTAGGAATCGGTACTATCGTCTTACAGATTATTTCTGTTTTTACCTTATTTCTACTTTTTTTTGTTTCAAAAGAAAATAGATATCTTTCTTTTATAAAGAAAAATTTTATTATTTTAGCATTTTTTCTTTTATTTTTTTCAGTATTATTTTCACTTTTTTATTCAGAAATATTAAATTATGCTCCTTGTTTTCATTGCTGGATTCAAAGAATATTTTTGTTTCCACAAATGTTTCTTTTTGGTATAGCATGGTTTCGTAAAGATAAAAATGTTTTTTGGTATTCTATATTTTTACTTTTAGTTGGGATGTTAGATGCTCTATATTTAAATTATATTTATTATTTTAATCCAAATTCTGCGCCTTGTGATGCTTCTGGAGTATCTTGTGTTAAAAGATTGGTTTCTGAATTTGGTGGATATATTTCTATTCCTATGTTTTCTTTCACTATATTTTTTGTTTTAATGACTGTCTTATTAGTAGTTTATTTTTATAAAAAAGATGAGTCTATAAATATTTAGAAGGTTTTTATATTTATGTATCCCGTACGAAATAACAGAAAATACTTATTAAATAAAAAAATTCTTTCAGAAAAAATAATGATAGAATTTCGTACGGGATGTATATAAGAGTAAAAGTTTCTCCTAATGCGAAGAAAGAAATATTTAAAAAAATAAATGAAGATCATTTTGAGATTTCTGTTAAAGAAAAAGCGGAGCGAAATATGGCAAATAAGAAAGTCCTTGAGATTGTTGCGAATTATTTCAAAGTAGAGAATGGAAAAGTTCGAATAGTGAATGGACATCGTAGCCTAACTAAGCTTTTAGTGGTTGATATGTGATATAATAAAGAAATGGATCCCGTACGAAGTTTATGTGATATGTTTTTACGGGGAAAAGAATTTTGATTATTATTTTATTAAAGTAAAAGCAAAAAATACTCTTTTACTTTGTACGGGATGGACCAAGAATTAAACAAAAAGATAGAAGAACAAGGATTAAAAATAGATGCGATTTATGAATCAGTAGAAAAAACGAGGAAATATTTTTTAATGATAATTTGGATTACAGTTTTGGGAGTCGTGTTACCTTTAGTAGGATTAGCTTTTGTTCTTCCTTCTTTTTTGAGTAATTATGTAGATTCTTTTAGTAGTTTGGGTATTTAAAATTAATTTGAATAGTTGAAAAGATTATTAGTTTAACTTTTATATTTTATGGCAAAAGGAATGACGCATAAAAAAGAAACAAAAAAGCCTAAAAAGGCAAAAAAGAAATAATAAAAATCCCCAACTTTAAGTTGGGGATTTTTGTATAAGGGATTTTTAATATGATACAATTTATCAATTATGAATGAAAAGAATAAAATTCAAATATTAATTATTGATTTAGGTTCTCAATACACTCAAATAATTAGACGTAGTCTACGTTATTTAGGTTTTTACTCTATTATTCTTCCTCCAGAAAAATCGTTAGAATGGATAAAAGTAAATAAACCTAAAGGAATAATTTTGTCTGGAGGAAGCTCTAGCGTCTATGATATTGATGCGCCTAAAATACCAAAAGAGATAGTAAATTTAAATATACCGATTCTTGGTATTTGTTATGGTATGCAATGGCTTGCTTATATAAATGATAAAGATACTATAGAAGTAAAAAAAGAAGGCAAATCATATGGACCAGTACAAATAAATTTTTCTTTTAAAAATAAGAGTAAACTTTTTGAAAAATTAAAAGAAAATATAAATGCATGGTCTTCTCATGGTGATTCTGTTAAAAAAGCACCAAAAGATTTTATAATAATAGCAACATCTCAAGACGGTAAAGTTATCGAAGCCATAGAATGTGAAGAAAAGAAACTTTGGGCAGTTCAATTTCATCCTGAAGTTGAAGAAACTCAAGATGAAAATATTATTTTAAATAATTTTGTCATAGGGATTTGTAATTGTGAGAAAGATTATTCTAGAAAAGATGTGATAGAAGAAATTAGAAAGAATACAAAAATAGAATTGGGTAATGATATTGCTATTATTGGAGTTTCTGGAGGTGTTGATTCGACTACTTTGGCTGCGATACTTGCTCCTGCATTAGGAAATAAATTGAAGGCTTTTTTTATAGATACTGGTGGAATGCGAAAAGGTGAGATTGAAAAAATAAAAAACATAGCCCAAAAAGCAAATTTAAATTTAGAAATAATTGAGAAATATAAAAATAAATTTATAAATAAAATTGGAATGGTAATAGATGCTGAAGCAAAACGTGCCACTTTTCGTACCATCTATGGAGAAGTTTTTCATGAAGTTGCTAAATCATATGGTGCAACTTATATGATACAAGGTACACTTGCTACAGATTTAATAGAATCTGGTAGTGGTGGTAAATCAGTTTTAATAAAGACCCATCATAATGTTGATTTGGATTTAGGATTAAAAGAAATAATGCCTTTATCAGATTATTTTAAATTTGAAATTAGAGAACTTGCCAATGAATTTGGGTTAGATGAACTTGTATCTAAGAGGCAGCCTTTTCCTGGTCCAGGACTTTATTTAAGAATAATTGGAGTTCCTGTGACAGCAGAACTTTTAGAAATGGTTCGTGAAGCAGATGCAGAAGTGACAGAAATTCTTGAAAAATATGGTTTATATAATAAAATTTCACAGACGGTTGTAGCATTATTAGGTACAAAAACTGTTGGAGTAAAAGGGGATGGACGAGTATATGGTTATTCTTTTGTCGTACGAACAGTAGAAACGACAGATTTTATGACAGTAAAAGGTTTTTATTTACCAAAGGAAGTTTGTGAAGAAATTATTAGTACTCTTTCTCGTCATTCTGAGATTGTTCGTGTATTTTTTGATTTTACTCCTAAACCACCTGCTACAACTGAATTTGAATAAAGTGATTTAAATAATTATAGATATGCTCAAATTTACTCAAAAAGAAAAAATTTTAATGCATAAATTAAATACACCAGCGAAAGTGCAAGATTTTTTAAATAGTTTAAGTTTTAATTTTGAAAAAACTGCTCGTCGTGGTGAGAATGGAGAAACTTTAAAATCACCTATTATGGTTCTAAGAACAAGAAGTGCACATTGTGCTGAGGGAGCTATTCTAGGTGCATATATACTTTCTTTGCATGGCTTCCAACCATTTGTTCTTCATTTAAAAGCTACTGGAGATGATTATGACCACGTAGTGGCTCCATTTAAAGTAAATGGATTTTGGGGGGCATTATCTAAGACTAACCATGCTGTATTACGCTATCGTGAACCAATTTATAAAAATATACGTGAATTAGTAATGTCATATTTTCATGAATATTTTTTAGATAATGGTAAAAAAACTTTACGAAGTTATTCTAAACCATTGAATTTAAATATTTTTGGAAGATGTTGGGAAGTAGAAGAGAAAGATCTTTGGAAGATAGATAGGGAATTGGATAAAATAAAGCATTATAATATTGCACCAAAAATTGTTTTTAAAAATTTAAGAAAAGCAGAAAAGATAGAAATAAAAGCAGGGAAGATAATTGAATTTAAAAAATAGTAAATATTTTCTGTAATATATTCTTAAACCAATTATTTTTGTTTCTATCGTTATTATTCTCTAAACTATTTATCACATTTGCAGTGTTTATCTTTGGGTCTATAATATTTTTATCTTCAATTTTTATTTCAGTCGGGATATCTACCTTTATTATTTTTGTAGTCTTATTCTTATTTTCTAGTAAAGCCAATATTTTTTCTATCTTCTTTTCTAATTCTTCTTTTTCTGTTTTTGTTATTATTTCTTCTTTCTTTTCAAATTTCTGCATTATTTGATTCCAGGTTTTTCCAGATAATGCAGTTAAAGTATAGGCAGTTTCCCAAATTTTATTTTGCAAATATTCGCCAGCTTCGTCGAGTCCAGGCGGGTTTTTCATTCCTCCGTCTGTATCTTGGTTTTCTGCTAAATAATCAAGCGGGTTTTTTTTATTTTTTTTCCACTCTTCAGGTTTTTCAGATAGTGCAAAGATTCCACTGATTGCCCAAGAAGTGGAAGAAACATTCCCAAACCCTCCATCTTCTTTTTGGTTTTGTTTTAAAAATTCTTTTGCTTTAAGAAGAGCATCCTGTATCTTTACAGAGAAAAATCTTTCTTTTCCGAGGTCGCTGTCTCCGCTTGCTAGCGGAGCGCTGCCTCTCGGTTCGTCAACCTGTGAGACACCTCGCAAAAGAAAATTTTCCTCAGTAAAGATAGCTATCGCTTGTATCGCAGCGCCAGTCATATCTATACTTTCATCCCAGGAACCATTTTCTTTTTGTTTAGTTAAAATATGGTTTATACTATCAGTTATTATTTTTTCATTTTCTGTATATCCAGCATTTTGCAAGACAATCAAGGCAAAAATATCATCATTATCTTTTTCTAAGTCACCAAATTGTTGTCCATCATAGCTATCGGCTATCTTTTTTATATAATTTTCACCATTTGTATTGTATGGGTTAAGTCCTAAAGACATTAAGGCTATTGCGCGTCTTTCGTAATCTGTTAATGAATCACCTATTGGTTGATTAGAAGAATAATATTTGATTAATTTTATCTTATTATTTTGGTATGTATCAGTACTCATTAAAGCGATAGTTGACCAATCAGTATATAATTCTTCACCAAAAGAGCCATTTTCTTTTTGTTGTGAAATTAAAAAATTTAGTGCTTTTCTTGTGTCAAAGACGGTCTTTGACACAATAGGTTGAGTAGAAATATAACTTCCACCTGAGCTATGGCGTACTGGTTCTGGAGTAGGTGCTGGTGATGGAATTATTGTTATTGATGATGTATCAATAAAACCATCTTTTTGTCCTTTTGTCTCAAGTTGAGTAGTATCAGAGATTAATAGAGAATATGTGCCATTTACATCAAGATCATATGTATTTGCTCCAATAATTACTTTTCCACCTATTGCTGGATTCCAAATAGGATTCCAAGAAGGATCTAATCCCAATTCTGTTATAGTTATTGTAATATTATCACCAACAGTAGGATTAAAATTATCAACTGATATATCTAATGGGTTAGTGTTGTAATAAAATAAGATACTGTCATTATTTTCTAATGTATATTGTTTTGATGAAAGAGAATATGGACCAGTTGGATCAATATTAAAATTTACAAGCCACATCCAATATGCACCATTATTATTATCATTATTTAATATATTATTTATAGAATTTACCCATAAACCAGAATAATCATTTGGTATGTTAGTTTGTACAAGTGCACAGTATGGAGTCGCTTTCATAACTCCATCACCTTCACTATCACACGGAACAACATCTATACTTTGATTATAAATAGAACCAGCATCTGTTTCAATGTTAAGATTAATTGTTGTGTTAGCATAAGCAGTATTAAAAAAATAAAAGATTGTGAAACTTATTAATGATGTAATTATTATTTTATTTTTCATATTTTTTAATTTTTATTTTCCTCATACTTCCAGGATACGACATCTCCTGGTTGAATTTTATAATTTGAAATTCCAATTTGTGCTTTTCCTCCATTTATATAATAAATCCAATTTTTTTCATTGCTATTTTTTATTCCGTTTATTTCTTCGATTAATTTTCCCATTCCTGTATAAGTTTTGTCTTTAAAATTTATTTTTTCTTCTTCTTTTAATTTCACCATAAAGTCATAAACACTTTCTTTTTCTTCTATCCCTGTTTCTAATTTTTGTCCATTAACTTCTAAAAACGCCTGAGTTGTTTTTTCTTTCTGAGTCAAAACAGGCGAAGGATGGGAAATGGAACTTGTATTTTGGCTGATATCTTTTGTAAAGACAAAAATTATAAAGAAAAAAAGCGAAATAGTAAGACCTAACCATATTATTTTTTTATTGTTTTTGGGCATCCCAGTACTAAGATTTTATTAATAATTTTTGTCTTTATGCCACGTAATCAAAAATTTAGTACGGGGCAAGTAAAACGAAAAAAATTCTGCTGTGAGCAGAATTTGAGGGCCTTTAAAAAAGAAAGGATATCCTGCTCGGGAAAACATAAAATGATTGGTATTCGGACTTGTCTCTAGCCTAAGGCCAAAGCTTACCGTAGCGGCACTGTACTGGAATTCCCGCTTTGACTCGTCAAAACGAGGCAGGTCACCAGTTTCCCCAATTATTTTTTGTAATTTTTAAATGAACATTTTTAGTATATACTTACTTTATATTATGTCAAAAAAAGATGTGGATAAAAAAACGAGGATAATAGTTTTTGGGACTTTTGATGGATTACACAGAGGGCATCTTAATTTTTTTCAGCAAGCAAGGGGACTGGTGAAGGAGTGTTTCCTTATTGTCTCCATTGCACGGGATAGAAATGTGATAAAAATAAAAGGTAAACCTTCTTTTTTGGATGAAAAAAAAAGGATGATTTTAGTTAGAAAATCTAAATTAGTTGATAAAGTAATATTATCTGGTTTGAAAAATCATATTCCACATATTGCGAAGGAAAATCCCAGCATTATTGCTCTTGGTTATGATCAAAAAGTTTACGTTAAAAATTTAAAGAAAGACTTAAAAGATAAAGGTATTTTAGTAAAAATCGTACGTTTGAAGCCCTTTAAGGAGAAAATCTATAAAAATCATTTACTAAATTCTTAAACGAAAGCCTTAAACGGAAGCCTTGCTTCCGTTTTTTATGCTTAGTATAATAAAATTATGTCAATAAGAGAAACTGATTTTATTAAAGGAGAATATTATCATTTATATAATCGTGGAAACAGTAAACAAAATATTTTTTTAGACAATAAAGATAGAGAAAGATTTTTAAAACTTTTATATCTTTGTAATTCTAAAGAGAGAATTGATTTTAATAATGATATTGTAAAAAGAAAAATAGATGCTTGGGATTTTGAAAAAGGAGAGTCGATTGTAAATATAGGTGCTTGGGTTTTAATGCCAAATCACTTTCATTTATATATTACTCCAAAAACGGAAGCCTTGCTTCCGTCTGGGAATGCAATTACTGATTTTATGCATAGGGTTTTGACTGCTTATTCTAAATATTTTAATACTAAATATAAAAGAACTGGATCTTTGTTTGAGGGTAAGTTTAAGTCTGTACATATTAGTGAAGATATACAAGCTAAGTATTTATTTTCTTATATCCATTTAAATCCACTAAAATTAATTGATTCTAAATGGAATAAAAACGGAAGCAAGGCTTCCGTTTTAAAATTTATAATTTTTTTGGATTCTTATAAATGGAGTAGTTATCTTGATTATATGAGAATTTATCGTCTAGAAAATAAAATTTTGGATAGAATTGATTTTATAGATTATTTTGAAAGTAAAAAATCTTTTCAAAGAGAGATTTTCGAGTGGATAAAGATAAAAATAGAAAAAGAGAATTAAGCGAACGCCAGGCGTCCGTTTTTGTCTATTTTTTCGTTTAATATCTATAAAAATTCAAACTTTGGTATAATAAAAATATAATTAATTATAATGTTCCTTTTTTCAAACACGCATGAGTGTACTCATTGTTTTAAGGTTGTATTAAAAATGATTTTAAAATATTTTTTACCAAATGAAGAATATTCTTTTGAGGAACTTGATGAAAAAACTGCAAAAGTAAAAGGTCTTTGGATGTGGTTAATGGTGGGTCTTATATGGTTGGATAGAAAAGGTTTTGAAATTGAAAATGTAGGAATATTTGATTATCAAAAGTTTAATAAAGAAGGTGAAACATATTTAATTGATTTTTATGGTAAAGAAATTGGAGAAATATAAATTACTCATAGTAAAATATTTCAAGAAATTAAGTATGCAAAAAGTTTTGTAGAAGAAATTTATACAGAAAAAAGGATCCCAGAAATAAAAGAGATAATAAATTTTTTATATAATGAATATTTAGTTATATGTGTTATAAATTCATGAATATTAAATAATTTACCCGGTTATTCTGGGTATTTTGTACTTACTAAAGGATATGAAAAGGATTCCATAATTATCCATGATTCTGGTCTACTAAAGTAAGAAAATAGAAAAGTATTCTTTGATCTTTTTGAGAAAAGCTGTGCGTATCCAAATCGAAATACCAGAATTTTTGTATCTTTAAAAATTAAATAAATAAAAATTTAAATACTTTTTAAAAAATTGTGGTAAATTTATTATTTTTTATGAAATTAAGCTAAATATTTCATAAGAAGCTCCTGCTAAGAAAAATGCCATAATCAAAAAGCTGACCCATTTTTTCATTTTTAATTCATATTCAGGATTTCTATCTCCTTTTGTTTTTGCTTTTTGCCAAACGAGTATCAAAAAAATAGAATCAATAGCACCAAACACTGTTCCTGTAAATCCTAGAATTTCAACAAAGCCTGGATTTATTATCATCAAAATAATAAAAGGTATACCTATAGACCAAAAAAATGCGGATAGTTTCTTTTTTTTGAAGTCAAGTGTAAATTGATCTTTTAGATAAACTCCAATGACTAAAAAAGAAGTAAAAGTAGCCAAAAAACCAACAATAGCACCAATATAAAGTATCCAAGGGCCTAAAACAGATACAGAACTTAAAATACTATCTTCACTTACATTTACTCCACTAATACCCAAAGAAGCAAAAACGAAGAAAATTGTTATAAGTATAACAATTAAGGTGCCATAGATAATTAATGATTTCATTTTATGTAGTTGGCCAGACAAGATGTCTCTCATTTCTGGTATTGCAGATGCTCCAAAAAGGGCAAAAATAATTACACCGTAAGGTAAAAAGAAATCTGTTGTTTCTGTTGGTATGATACTTAAATCTATGTGATTTAGAGAAATAGCACTAATAAAAATTAAAATGAAAACTAAAATGCTGGTTAGTATTAATTCTATTTTTGAAAGAATTTTTATTCCACTAGCTACTATAAAAGCAGAAATAGCATAAAAGACAATTTGATACAAAAATTCTGATCCTCCTAAAAAAGGTTTTGAAATAAAATATAAAAATTTTCCACCAATTAAAACATAAGCAATTAATGCTCCCCATAATCCTATCGTACTGGCAAATTTTACAAAGTTTCCGTATTTAGGTCCAATAAACTTAGAAACAAAACCTGGTAATCTATGCTTTTCTTTTGATCTTAAGGTAACTTCCCCATACATTAAATGTATTAAAAGAATTATTATTCCAAGAACTACAAAATATATTATTCCTAAAATCCAACCTGATTTAGCTATAGCATAAGGTACACCAAATATTCCAGCTCCAAATGTAACTCCAAGTAAAATAGATAATGCTCTAAGTGATTGTTTGTTTTGTT
>PFRK01000058.1 GCA_002788475.1 Candidatus Nomurabacteria bacterium CG_4_9_14_0_2_um_filter_32_10
ATTTTAGGTACTAATTCTTCATATTCTTCCTTTGTGTATTGTTTGTTCAGGATGCAGTAGGATTTGTTGCGGAGACCGATGCAGGCGAAGAGATCGTGAGAATTAACACAATTATAAGAATAGAAAATTCTGCTACTACCTTTAACAAAATAACTAAAATAATAATCAGAATTTTCAGAGTATTCAAAACCAATAGCAATAGTTTCATATACTTTTTCTGCTGTTGGCATTCCATAATTATCATAAGAATCTTTCACTCCTGAAACAACATAATGGGTATATTTACAATTTTCTGATCCAGAACCAAAAACATCAAAACAATGTTTACAATTTCTAGTATTGGAAAGATTATCACCTGAAGAATTTTTTGTATTAATTAAATGCCCATATTTATGTATAGATTTCTTGTATATTTCGTAAAATTGAGACTTTAAATTTTCTAAATTTTCAAAGTTCCCAATATTAAATTCTTCTATTTTTTTTAAATACTCTTCCCGAGAGTATTGCTTATTCCAAATACAATAATTTTTATTTCGTAAATTGGTACAACCAAAGCAATTTTGACAATTGCGACAATCATATAAAAACATACAATCGGTACAATTTTCAGATTGCTTGCTGAAAGATAAACGGTAGGAATTTTCACATTGAATATTTTCATAACATAATTCTAATTTATCTCCATTAAATATATCAGCCACATCTTTTGAAAAAGATATATTTTTTGAATAAAAAGATCTTTCATCATCCTTCCCACCAAAACATAAATAACAATCTTTATCGTTAGCAGTAAAATTGCAATAATCAGAATTTAATTGTCTCCCCCCAGAAAACAGACTAATCAAAGGAACTTTTTTAAAAAGTGTTTCAAATTGTTTAAAAAACAATTCGTCATAATTATAGTCTGCTTTAAAAGTCATCGGATCCCATTTATCGCTCCACCAACAATCATGACAGTATACAGCTTGAGACAAATCGGGATTATACATTGAAATAATTTTTTTACTACAACTATTACATTCCCTTCTATAAAAAGTTCTCTCGTTTCTCCATAATAATCTTCTCATCAAACGACAGTCTGGACAAAAAGTTGGCGGAGGGACTTTTATTTTTTCATAAAATTTAAAATCCTCAGATTCTATAGTGAAATCTTTCTTACAACTCTGACAATTTTTGGTTTCACTTTCCATAATATAATTATATCAATTTAACCGTTAGGATACATTTTTATTGCTAATTCTTTACATTTCTCTAAAATGCCTTCTTCACCCTCACAAACAAGTGGTTCTTCGCGATAAAATTCTTCCACTCTTCCTAGAGAAAAATCTTCCAAAGCTTCAATCTGAACTTTATGTTCAATAGGAAGCACTCGAGCTTGCAATATTTCCGCTGTATCATCTATAAATATTGGAACCCGTTCTCTTTTTATAATTTTACCTTCATCAAAATGAGAAGTCACATAGTGTGCTGTTGCTTCTGTCCAAAAATCACGATTCGTCCTGCGAACAAATTCTATCCGTGCTTGATGCACTCGTAATCCATACATACCACTACCTCCAAAATCAGGTCTTCCATTATCCAATGGTCCTGGATGTTGGTTTATAATTCTTCCTTTATAAGCTTCACAAAGATTTTTCGGTGTTTTAACAAGCCAACCATATTGACCAATAAAATCTACATCTCTTTCTTTGCATAAAGAAAGAATGGCTTGACCAAAATCTTCCTCCGTAGTAAAAGATCTTCTATTTAATACCACAACATCTTCTTTTTGTATACCGAGATCTAGTGCTTTTTTTATTCCTAAAATATTAGATTTACTAGCAACCACAAGTACAGGGATAATATTTTGCAATGTATTATCCTTACAAGCTTTTATTATGGCTTCCATTGTTGTTCCTCCGCCTGATATAAATAATGCGATTTTCATCCCGTACGAAATTTTAAATTAATAAACATTACCATTATAACATGCCCCTTGAATTTCTAACGGGACTCGTCTTATTTATTATATTTTATTTCTTTTTCATGTTCAAAAATAGGTAATGGATATTCTCCATTAAAAGCAGAAAGCGAAAATCTTTTTTTTGGCAAACCTGTAGCTTTAACCATTCCATCTATAGACAAGAATGACAAAGAAGTCGCTCCCAAATATTGACGAGTTTCTTCTATTGTTTTTTGTGAAGAAATAAGGTTTTCTTGTTTAGGGGTATCGATACCATAAAAATCTGGAAATTTCACAGGAGCAGAACCAACTAAAAAATGAACTTCTTTAGCTCCAGCATCAAAAAGCATTTTAACTATTTGTCGAGAAGTAGTTCCACGAACAATTGAATCATCTATTACTCCAACACGTTTATTTTTAATAACACTATAAAGTACAGATAGTTTCATTTTAACTTTTTTATCACGTCCTATCTGCAAAGGTTCAATAAATGTACGATGTATATAACGATTTTTATTTAAAGCTATTTCAAAAGGAACACCAGATTCTTGAGAATATCCAATCGCAGCTGGAATAGAAGTTTCGGGTACTGGTATTATAACATCAAATTTTATATTTGGATGTTCTTTAAAAAGCATTCTACCAAAATTTTTACGAACTTGATAAACAGATTTTCCTAACATTAAACAATCATGGCGAGAAAAATAAACAAATTCAAAAATATCTAATTTCGGTTCTTCTCTAGCTAAAATTTTACTTTTCATTACTTTTTTTGAAATACTTACCATTTCACCAGGCAATACTTCACGTAAAAGATGAGCACCTACGGTTCTAAGAGCACAACTTTCTGAAGCTATTATGGTTTCATTCTCTCTCTTCCCAATCACCAGTGGACGAATCCCCCGTGGATCACGAAAAGCAACCATTTCTTTATTTGAAAGTGCCACACATGAAAATGCTCCAGTAAAAAGAGGATAAGACCTCTCTATCGCTTTTGACAAAGAAAGTCCTCTTTTCATATAAAAACCGATAGCTTTCGCCATCAGTTCCGAATCTGAATTAGATTTAATAAAAACTTTATTCTTCTTTAAAAAATCTACTAATGCCTTTGTACTTGGAAGATTGCCATTATGAGCAAAAGCAATCGTATTATTAATAATCACAGGTTGTGCATGTTTTGTACTTGTTCCACGAGAAGTGGAATATCTATTGTGCCCAATAGCAGCAAAGCCATGAAGTTTCTTCATTATTTTTTCAGTATAAACTTGACTCACTAACCCAGAATTTTTATATGCAAAAAGTCTCTTACCATTAGTCGAAACGATTCCTGTCTGCTCCTGTCCTCTGTGTTGCAAAGCAAACAATCCGAAATATGTTTGGCGAGATGCTATATTAGGAGCGTTAAATATACCAAAAACTCCACATTTTTCATTTAAATTTTTATCCATTACTTTTTAAAATAATTAATTGCATTCTTAAAAATCTGTAAACCCACACCTTCTTTTTTTATTTGCTTGCCCCGTACCAAGCTTGCTTTGGTTTGGGGCCAAAGTGGAGAATGATGATAAAACATAGCTCTTTCAGGATGAGGCATCATGCCAAGAACCCGTCCATTATACCCTAAGACTCCTCCTATATCATGCATAGCACCATTTGGATTTTTTTCTAAATTCTGATATTTACAAATATCCCCTTTCGTATAAATAAAAGCAACCTGATTGGAATTTTTTCCGCCAGAGGTGGATCTACCTTTGGCTGACATTTTCTTATATTTCCCATTATCAATGATATATCGTCCCTCACCATGAGCGATGGGAAGAGAAATATTTTTTATACCAGTAAGCCAAGGACTCCTGCCGATGACTTTTAAATCTACCCAGCGATCAATATATTTGGCATTTTTATTATATGTTAAAGCTCCAGGCAATATTCCCAAAGAAGTCAAAATTTGAAAACCATTGCATATTCCTATGACTAAAGTATCACGAGATAAAAATTCTTCTAATTCTTTTGATAGATGATTCCTCATTTTATTAGCATAAGCTTTACCACTTCCAGTGTCATCTCCAAAAGAAAAACCGCCAGGAAATGCCATAATATCATAATCAAAAAGTATTTTAGGTCTTGCGATGAGTTCATTTATGTGAATTATATCTGCTTTTCCTCCTGCATATTCAAAAGCAAATTTTGTTTCTTCTTCACAATTAAGTCCATAACCTGAAAGAACAATGGCTTTCGGTTTCTTTATTTTTAATGTTGGATTATAAGATTTTATTTTTATCTTTTTCATTTTATTCCATTTTATTAGAAAAACTATGATAAATATCAAACATCCTTTTTATATTTTTTTCGATTACTTTTTTATTATTATATTTTATAGTAATTTTGTTATCTTTTGAAACATTCCCTATTTTTTTAAAGTGTATATCTTTTATTATTTTTTCAAATTTGTTTATATTCTTAGGTGAAACTGAAACAAGTATTCTCCCTTGACTCTCAGAAAATAAAAGAGAATCAATAGATGAAGAAGTCCCAGGAATTTTATCTAAAGAAATATCACATCCTAACATTCCTCCAATAGAAGCTTTTGCAAGTGCAATAGCTAACCCTCCAGAAGTGAGGGACAGTGAAGAATTTACCAACTCTTTTTCGATTACTTCTTCTAAGGTTAAATAAGTTTCAATATTTTTTTCTAAGTCAACTTTTGGCACGTTATTACCTATAGCATTATTTTTATTTTTTTCTGCAAGAATTTTATAATATTCACTTGCACCTAGTTCATCATGAGTTTCTCCTAATAAATAGATACTATCACCAATATTTTTGAATTCAGGAGAAATTGTTTTTTTAATATCTTTCATAACTCCAATAGCAGAAATAAGTAAAGTAGGCGGAATAGAAATAGCTACAGGATTTCCTTTTTCGTCATAACCTTTAAAATCATTAAACATACTATCTTTCCCAGAAATTAAAGGCGTGCCATATCCTACAGCATAGTCATAACAAGCCTTAACTGATTCTACAAGTTGTGCCAGACGGTTTTTATTATAAGAAGAACACCAGCAAAAATTATCTAGTATCGCCAGATGCGAAAGTGTCCCCCCAGCTGAAATGGCATTTCTTATTGCTGTATCTATAGCACAAGCAGACATATGATAAGCACTTATGTCTCCATAAGAAGGATAAATACCAGTCGATAAAACAACACCCTTCTCCGAAGAAAGTAACGGCCGAAAAACTTGAGCATCTGTATTTATTTGTCCACGACCTGATAACGGTTTCAAAACAGAAGATGCTTGAACTTCATGATCATATTGCTTTGAAATAAAAGAATATCCATTAATATTTTTATTTTTTAATAATTCTTCAAAAATCTCTGACTTAGATACTTTCTCCGTCTTCGGTTTTAAAAAAGTATAAACAATACTTTCTGATTCTAATCTTCTTTTTGGTAAACCATTATGTAAAAATTCCAAATCTATATCCATAATAGTTTTGTTTTCATATTTAACTACACATCTACCAGAATCAGTAAATTCACCAACTACAGTCGCTTCTACGCCATGACTTTCCATAAGTCTATTCCAAAGTGTCCATTTTTTCTTCGGAACAGAAAGAGTCATCCTCTCTTGAGATTCTGAAATCCAAATTTGCCATGGTTGTAAACCTGAATATTTTAATGGCACTTTCTCTAAATCAACGACAGCCCCACCACATTCTTTCGCCATTTCAGCTATCGAACAAGAAATACCTCCAGCCCCATTGTCTGTGATGCTATTGTATAAATCCATACCACGAGCTTCTTTCACTATCGCATCACTTAATTTTTTTTGTGTAATAGGGTCACCTATCTGCACTGCTGTGGCAGGACTTGTAGAATCCATGGTGACAGAAGAAAATGTAGCTCCATGAATACCATCAGCCCCGACTCGTCCACCGACGACTACAATATAATCTCCTGCTTCTGCAGATTTTTCATGAGAAAGTTTTCCTAATTTATCTTCTCCAGAAGGAGGTAAATTTCTAGGAATAATTCCGACAGTTCCAACAAAAATTAATGGTTTACCTCTAAATCTATCATCATATTTCACAAATCCCGAGACAGTCGGAATCCCCGAACAATTGCCTCCCACATTTACCCCTTTTATGACGCCATCCATAATACGTTTGGGTGGAAACATTTTTTGTTTTTTTTCTTTATCTCTGTATAAAGCTTTATCATTTTCCACATTTCCAAAACAAAAACCATATATATTTGCGACAGGTTTCGCTCCAAGTCCGAAGCCGATAGTATCACGATTTACTCCCACGATGCCTGTGATAGCTCCTCCGAATGGATCAAGTGCAGAAGGACTATTGTGGGTCTCCACTTTATGCGTTATTAAATAATCATTATCAAAAATAATACCCCCAGAATTATCAGAAAAAACAGAAACACAAAAATCTTTATAGCCTTTTTGTTTTCTTATTAAATTTGTAGCACCTTTTATATAAGTTTTGTACAAACCATCTTTTATATCATCTATTTGATTTGCAAAAATTGTATGCTTACAATGTTCAGACCAAGTTTGGGCTAGAGATTCTATTTCAATATCTTTTGGATTTCGTCCAAGTTTTTTAAAGTATTCTTGAATTACTTTCATTGATTCTAGATCAAGAGCGAGTGGACCTCGTCTTACACCATTTTCATCCATTACTCCTTCACGGCCAATTTTTTTCAATTCTTCATCAGACACATTAAGTGATACAAATAATACAGGAGTACGTTTTTCTAAAATTACTTCTGGAGCTTTCTGTGGCAAGCCCCTCATTTTTGTAATTTCTTTTACATCAGTAATATAAGCTCGTTCTATCAAAGGATTGTAAAGCGACAAAGCAATCTTTTGAACATCTTTTAATTTTATTGAGCCAGATATTATAAATATTTTTGAAGTGTATATTTTTAGATTTGAATCTTTTCTTAAATGAAATAAATCTAAAATGGTCTCTCTGGCAGTATTACCGACATTATCAGTAACTCCAGGCAAGAAACCAATTTCAATAATATAGTTAAATTTAGCTACTTCATTTAAAATTTTATTTATTGAAAACTTTTCAATAATGGGATTGGTCAAAATTTCTGCAGATTTTAAAATCTGATCACTAGAAAGTGAAGAATCTAAAAGATATGAGTCTACTATCTTCACAAACTTAACTTTCCCTGATATATCAAGAGAATTCCATGATTTAAGAAACAGCCTCTCTCGGCTGTCTTTTATCTTTGGAATTACATATATTCGGGATATCATATATGGGTATTATAAACTAAAATAGAAAAAAGATAAAATAGGTAGACTTATACAAAAAGTTGCTTTTTAGACAATTTTATATTAATCTATATATATATGTCACAAGAAAGACTTATAAAACTTGCTTGCTCTACTTGTAAGCGTATAAATTACTGGTCCAGCAAAAACAAGAAACTCGTTACTAAAAAAATCGAGCTTAAAAAATATTGTAAATGGTGTAAAAAGCAAGTTAAGCATAAAGAGATAAAAAAGTAATTTATTAATTTTGGCTTATCTGTTATACTAAATACGACCTTAAATGGTCGTTTTTTGATAGTTTATGTTGTTAGGGCGATTAGTTAAGTGGAATAACTTCGGTCTCCAAAACCGATGTCGGGAGTTCGATTCTCTCATCGCCCGCTAAAATTTAGCTCACAAATCTATTTAACCACAGTTTTTAATTTTTTTTCTCTATTGTATCTCTCTATCGCAAGGTCAATCAATCTATCTAAGAGTTTCGAAGTCGGTATCCCACTCGCCTCCCACAATTTCGGATACATACTGATAGAAGTAAACCCTGGGATTGTATTTATTTCATTAACTATTACTTCTCCATTTTTCTTTACGAAAAAATCTACTCGCCCCATCCCTTCACAATTAAGTGTCTGAAATACTTTAATCGCTAAATTCTGAACTTTTTTTGTTATAACTTTAGAAACTTTAGCTGGTATTAAAAGTGATGCTCCATCTTCATCTATATATTTTGCTTTATACGAATAAAAATCATTTTTCGGAACAATTTCTCCTAAAACAGAAGCCATTGGTTTTTCATTCCCCAACACAGAACATTCTATCTCTTGTCCATTTGTATTTTCTTCAACTACAATTTTTGAATCATACAAAAACGCATCTTTAAGCGCTTTCTTCCATTCTGATTCATTTTTGACTTTACTGATTCCGACAGAAGACCCCATGTTTGCGGGTTTGATAAATACAGGTAAACCTAAAATCTTTTTAATTTTTTCAAATGAAATTTTTTCTCCATTATATAAAGTAATAAATTTTCCAATAGGAATTCCTGCTTCTTTAAAAAGTCTTTTCATCACATCCTTATCCATTCCAACAGCTGAACCGAGCACACTGGGTCCAACAAAAGGTAAATTTAATATCTTTAACAATCCTTGCATACTTCCATCTTCCCCATAAGGGCCATGGAGGACAGGAAAGATAACATCCATTTTTTTTATAGAGTTTAAATTAAATTTTCCATTTTTATCTATTTTAGTAGGAAAAACTTGATATTTTTGTTTATCTAAAGCTTTTATAATATTTTTTGCTGATACAATAGAGACTTCGTGTTCAGCTGATTTTCCTCCAAAAAGTATACCTATTTTTAATTTTTTCTTAGCCATTAGAAAAATATAACATTTTTACTTTAATATTGCACTTTAAAAATCTTTGAAAACTCTCATTCTACTTCCCATAATCTAAATCATACAACACATTTATTATCTTTTCCATATCAGAGAATCTGCCATCTATTGTTGATCCAAGTACTGTAATTACAATATTATGTTCATAATTATTTTTATAAATAATAACCAAATTCCCACCCGCAAGAGGAGTGTATCCAGTTTTAGAAAATAAAATATTAGGAATTTTATCTAAAATATTATTTGTATTTTTTATACTATGATTAAAACCAGACAAAGATTTTATTTTTATTTCTGGCAAAATACTTGCATCAAATATTTCAGGGTGGGCCCTAGATGCATACATAACCATAATATTCACATCCTGAGCAGAAGCAAAAGCTCCCGCTAAAACAGTATTGAAGTCTAACCCTGTAAAATTTAAAAATAAAGTTTTTTCTGCACCAATTTTCTGTGCTTTTAGATTCATCTTATTTAAAAAATCATCTTCATTTTTTACTAAAGCGAATGCACCATCATTAGCAGAACCTACTAAAGTAAACTTGGCCAGATCTTTAATATTAAATTTTTCATTAACAAAAAATCCATAATCACTTTCTTGCTTAAGCGCTTCTAAAGAAATAGAAACAACGTCGTCCATTTTATGAACATTCAAGGCCGTAGCCACAGTCATTATCTTAGTGAGTGAAGCTATGGGCATTTGTATTTCATCATTTCTTCCATAAATTTTTCTGTTCAAAGTTTCATCATAAATAGAAAAAGCTTTCGCTTGTATAGGAACATCTGCAAATATATTTTGTATTTTTGTTATTTTGTTTTCTTTATTTAAAAATTCAATATTTGATTTATTATTTCCAATAGAAAATAAAATTGCCTCTAAGACAAAAATAAATAAAACCAAAAACAAAAAATTATTACTAGGAGATGTTGGTTTCATTTTTAAGTTCTTCTTCTAATTCTTGACCAGCAGATACAATCGAACTATTTACTGATTGATAGTCTGGTAATTCTTGTACAGATTTCACACCCATAAAAGAAAGCAATTCAAATGTAGGCTTATAAATATAGCGTCTATTGTCTTCCGGATCTATACTCTTTTCTATCAATCCTCTTATAGAAAGTGCCCGCAAAGTAAAACTAGAATTTACTCCTCTTATGTAATCAATCAAAGATCTATTCACTCCATTTTTGTAAAGAACAATAGATAATGTCTCCAAACTTGCCTTAGAAAGTTCTTTATTCAATTCTTCCTTTTGTAATTTTTCTATCAAATCAGAAAATTCTGGAGCCGTGCCCAAAGTGATATCATTTTCTTTTTCCTGCAAAACTATTCCCCCATTTTTCAAACTTTCTTTTAATTTTTCTAGATGCTCATTTATTTCTGTCTGACCAACTCCTAAAAATTCAGAAAGTTTTTTTCTTGATATCGGTTCTCCTTTAAAGAAAAGTATTGCTTCTATCTTTTTTTCTAAATCTTCCATAATTTTTTACTCTTACAAAGTTTCCTAAAAATTTTTTAGTCCGAGGGTCCCACTTTGTTCCCCTAAATGCGCCCAAAGAAGGGCGCAGGACAAAAAATTTTTAGGAAACTTTGTAACTTAATATTTCTTCATAATAATCTCTTCAAAATTATTCTCCTGCATAACATCTAATATCCCTTGCCTTACAAGCTCTAGCATAGCAAGAAAACCGATAATTACAACCACTTTCTCCTCTTTAGTTTTCGCTATCCCGGCAAAATCTTTAAAACTCATTTTTAATGTCTCTTCTATTCTACCAGTCAATCTTTCAATCATTTCTTCTATATTTATCACTTTTTTTACTTCAACCTCCGGCAAGAAAACTTTTTTAGGAATTTTACCCAAGGCATTATGAGCGAAAGTCATCATACTTTCCTTTGTGATTTGTTCATCTGGCAAAAATACTAGTACTTCGCTCTTCCTCTCAAGTGGAGCAAAAATAATCTTATCACCAAATATCTTTTTTATATTTACACCAAGTTTCGCATAAAGTTCATACAATTTTAATCTGTCCTCTAGATTATGTATGTCACTCTCTTCTTCAGAAGTTAAACTCAAATTAGGCAAAAGAGATTTTGATTTAATTAAAATAAGCGTCGCCGCTATTACTATAAAATTAGAAATCTCATGCGTATCCAATTTCTCTAATTTATTTAAATAATTCAAATAATCCTCCGTTACCTGAGCCAAAGATAAATCATTAATAAAAAACTTTCTTTCATCTATTAAAGAAAGTAATAAATGAAAAGGCCCTTCAAAGGCTTTAGTTTTAATATGGTATAAATTGTCTTCTATCGCTTCTGTCTCCATAACTAAAATAATATAAGCACCCTTATATTATAGCATATATTCTCTTTAATCCCATTCAAAACCCCTCCCAAAATGCCCCCATCTAGAAGTGTCTGCAAACTTCACTTTTTCTAGTTTTAAATACTCACGGATGCCTTTTGGGCTCAAATCATAGCCCACTATTTCTTCTTCTTTTCCATCTATCACCGCCACGGCCATTACAGGCTTACTCTTGCCTATAGCATAAGCAAGTTTAGTAAAAACTTCTTTTGTATTATGCTTTTTTAATAAATCCACAGCTATTTTGCGCGCCATATAGGCTCCTGATCTATCTACCTTCGTATAATCTTTCCCAGAAAAAGAACCTCCACCTATCGGTATTTCCGGACCATAATTATCTACTATCAATTTCCTTCCTGAAAGTCCTGTATCTGCATCAAATCCTCCCTGATTCCATTCTCCAGCTGGATTTATGAGATATTCTTCCGCTTTAATAATATTTTTAACAAGTTTAAGCAGTTCATTACTCTTTGTATTTTGAAAACTTGCCACAACTGTTTTTATTTTATGACCATCTATAGTCACTTGAGTTTTACCGTCGTAAGGATATACTTCAAATATTTTCTGGCACAAATTACGAGCGAGACTGTATTCGAATGGCAAATGTTCTGCAGTCTCGCTCGTCGCATAACCTTTCATTATTCCTTGATCTCCAGCTCCACCCGTATCTACTCCATGAGCTATCTCTGGGCTTTGTAAAACTATGTTTGAAATAATTTTATAATCTTCCCCTACGATATTTTTTACAATTTTTTCAATATCTATTTCTGATTTTGAAGTTACTTCTCCATTTATGGTTATCAGATTGTGCCCTCCCATCACCTCTATTGCTACGCGACTTTCTTTATCACCTTCAAGATATGCGTCTAGAATACTATCTGCAATAAAATCACAAATTTTATCTGGATGTCGAGGACTACAAAACTCCGAAGTTTTCGTATTCATATAATTTTCTTCCATTTTATTTTAATAATTTTACCGACTTCTAGCATTTCTTTTTTTGTAAAAACATCACTTTTAATAAAATTACAAACTCCACACGCTAAAACCATATTTCCTAACTCATAATTACCTTTTGGATTTACCCTATCTATAGTTAATCTACTTCTCAGTTTACCCTTTGCAAATTTTTTTACTAAATTTTCAGATATGTTGCAATAAAAACAACTTTTCTTTTCTTTTAAATACCATTCAATAAACTCTTTCTGAGAAATTAAAACCTTATGCCTTCCTCTTTTAATCAAATTTATATAAATTCCTTTTGGAGAAGAAAAATATTTCTGTCTTATAATTTTTCTTCTTTCTGGATTTTTTCTCGTCCAATTTCTTCCAAGTTCTCTGTATTTTTCTGGATTATTTAATCTGTTAAGGGCAATTCTTTTATAAACACATTCTTTACATACTGTATCTTTACCATCTTTATTAATTCTTGGATTTTTAAATACCCTTGAAACTTTAAAAAATTTATCAAGTGATTTTTCCCTTTTACATTTTGAACATTTCTTTTTCATAATTTTATATATTAAAAAATTTACAATGAAACAAAAAATTCCCCATAGAGAGGAAAGATTTTTCACGTGGACTAAACGTAAACGTATCTCTCCTTCCGCCTTAGGCGGAGGTTGGATTTAGCACCCATCGAGAATATCTCTCAGGGTTGCTGTGGGGTGCGAGCCAATTCTCGTTCTCCGTCCGTAGTTTTAACGAAGGAGGATTCCACCACTCTTGATATAAACTATTTACTTATATAAATATATTAGCACAAAGAAGACCTTAATCAAAATACCCCCTTAAGGGGGTATTTGAAAGTTTTAATGAAGTGATTATGAAAGATGCTTTGAAACAAGCTTCGTCATTTCAAACATATTAACTACACTTTTGCCACCAAACACTTTCTTCAGCGCAGCGTCAGCTACAATATTGCGCTTATTCTTTGGATCTTGAAGATTATTCTTCTTGATATACACCCATAAAGCCTTGACCACTTCGGATCTAGGCATAGGGCCTTTACCTACTACTTCTGCCAATTCTTCACTTATCTTCATTGGCTTCATAAATGCGGAAACTTTTTTTTCTGCCATATATTTTATTTTATTTCAGCCTAAGGCTGATCCGCCTCTGGCGGAAATTAATACTAATCTATTAAGTATAACATTTTAGAAAATGTTATCATAATTTATTTCAACATTTGCGTAATAAGTGCAACCATTTGCTCTTTTTTATTTGGATTGCTTTCCGCTATAAAAAGCGTAAGTGCTGTAAGCGCATTAGGGTTTATGTTCCGCATTGTTTTTATTTTAGTTTTTCTTAAAAACCATACAAATGCAAATGCACCAGCACGTTTATTACCATCTACAAACGGATGATTTTTCACCATAAAATATAAAAGATGTGCTGCTTTTTCTTCAGCCGTTAAATATAAATCCTTTCCTCCAAATGATTGCATTACATTCCCTACTATTCCTCTAATACTTCCATCCTCTCTTTCTTGTGCAAAAATATCTTTCGCTTCACCTTTTTTGATTAATTGAGATCGAAGATTCATAATAGCTTCCGTTAATTCTAACCCTGAAAGTTTTATCGCCTTCTTTGTAATTCCGATAGGAACGAGAATTTCTTTATCATATGCATCTAATGACACCCATGTACTAGCAAATTCTTTTATTAATTCCAACACTGATTTCGGGTCAAGAGTAATATGTTCAGGTAGTAACGCTTGGATATCTCCTACTGATTTTATAAAAGCATCATAATTTTTTGTAATTTGTTTTTTATTGATAGTATAACCTTTAGTAATATGTTCACGTAAAGTTTTTGTTGCCCAAATACGAAAATTAGTTCCCATTATAGAACTTATGCGATAGCCCACAGCAATAATTGCATCTAGATTATAAAATTTAATAGTTCTTTCAACTTTTCTTTTTCCTTCAATTTGAACTTGTAAGGATTCCTTACAAGTTGTTTTTATGTCAAGTTCTTTATCTTTAAAAATATTATTAAGATGCAAGGTCACATTTTGAGATGTAACTTCAAAAAGCTGAGCAATTTGTGCCTGTGTCGCCCAAACAGTTTCTTGCTGAAAATCCCCACGTAACTCAATAGCTCCATTTTTTGCTTGGTATATAACTATATTATTTTTATTTTTTAACTTTTTCACCCTGTAATTATAGCATATTTTGACTAATTATTGGGAGAATAGGAGTTTATAGCAAGAACCGTTCTTGCTTATTTATATTTATTTACTCACAAAATATCACTTCCTCCGGAGAAATTTCCAACTGTTCGGCAAACCATGCTCGTGCAGTTTCTTGATCACCGAGTGCATCAATCAATTTATTTTCAAGTGCAAGCGAACCAGGCATCGAAGAACCATCAGCGAGTTTTGCAACTTCTTCAATAGGCAAATTTCTATTTTCCACAACAATTTTCACAAAATGCTCATGCCAAATTTTTAAGTCACGCTCCATTAAATCTCTTTCGGCAGGAGTAAGTGGTTTATCAGGATTTCCATAATCTTTAAATTTTCCAGATGCAAGTGAAATATATTGCAAACCTTCTTGAATATTCTTTGCTGTATTCTCCAAATAAGACATTGTTATCCCAATACCTCCAACATCAGAAAAAGGAGAAGCAATTATTGTCTTTGCCCCTGTTGCTAACATATATGCACCGGATGTTCCAATCTCTCTTATTAGTGCTACAACTGGCAAGAAAGAATTTTTAAATCCATTGGTAATGATTTCTGAAGCAACAGGAGAACCGCCACCAGAATCAATGCGAGCAAGAACACCAAGAATATTTGAATCACTTTCCGCCCATCGAAGCGTAGCCAGTGTATCATCGGGATTTGAAGTTGGTGGAAGGTCAGTATCATATGTCGTGCCATCTTTATTAGCTCCAGCGTAAGGAATAATATCTCCGATTATCGGAATAACAGCAATATTGCAAGAACCATCACTTATCTCCGTACTCGCATTATATCCACTCCATTCATCATGCCATGAACCGAATATTCTAAGTCCGATAGCAAAAACTACGATTATCACCAAAGCCCACAATGCAATTATTTTAACTTGTTGTTTTATTGTTCCCATAATTTAATTATAACATTAAGCTATTATTTTTTCTTATCTTGATCTTTGGGAAAACTATTTAAAAAATTCTGCAAGCTAAAAGCTTTTTCTAGCGCCTCTGGGGTTACGTTCCTAGTTCTCATAAGCTTGCATACTTCACAATCATCATCATCAAAATCTTCTTCTTTTTCTTTTTTTAGTTTTAATTTTTGGATTCTTTTTCATATTAAGATTAAACAAGTATCAAAATAAAGTAATCCCTTAATGGTATTAAAATACATCGTTAATAATTAAAAGTTCCGCACACTGGGCAAAAAATAGGTCCAACTAATACTTGTTCTGGAAGAGGGTTTTGACACATTGTGCATAAGTGCTTAGAAGTATAAATTGAAGAACCATAA
>PFRK01000036.1 GCA_002788475.1 Candidatus Nomurabacteria bacterium CG_4_9_14_0_2_um_filter_32_10
ATTTTAAATTTAAAAACTGGATATATTCCTGTTGGGTTTAATATACCATTTACTATAGATGAGAATGCAATAGTAGTTTCTTCTGCACCACTTGAAGCTGTAAAATTAGTGGCAAATATAGAAATAGGAAAAGTAGCGGGTGTACAATCAGCGTATATAATAGCTGGAGGATTAAATACAGATTTTGTATATGTAGAAGTAACAACAGCTAAAGAAGCGGTAGTTGTAGCAATGTCTTCAAATATTGTAAATAATATAATTTCAACAACAAAAACATTAAAAAATAATATTAATACTTTAAAAACAGCAACCACAGAATTAAATTCACAAATACAAACACCTCCTCCTGCACCGCCAGAAGAGGATCCTGGTATGGGTCTTGTACCTTGTGATGGTTCAGCAGAACATCCTTGTGATTTTTATCAATTACTAGATCTTATTAATAAAGTGATTAACTTTATCATTGTTGGTTTAGTTATTCCTATTGCTGCTATAATGTTCGCTTATGCTGGTTTTGAGCTTTTGACTTCAGGAGGAGAGACTTCTAAGAGAGAAAAAGCTAAAAGTATATTTTTAAATGTGGCTATTGGTTTAATAGTCGTTGTGGCTGCTTTCCTTATAGTTCAGACAGTATTATCAATAGCGGGGTATGATAAGTCTTGGGATTGGTTTGGATTTTAGGGTTAAGTATAATATAATTAATTATATGTCAATTTATATAAAGAAAAATTTATTGAAAGTAGTTTTAGTTGTTTTTGTACTAGTTTTACCAATTTTGTCTTTTGCTGATGATACTCCTATCACAATCGCAAATCCCTTACCAGAGGTAACTTCAATAAATGGATTGATTCAAAACATTTTGGAAGGAGTAATAAAGATTGGTATGCCTATTATTGCTCTAGCCATAATTTATTGTGGTTTTCTTTTTGTCTCTGCTCAAGGCAAACCAGAGTCTATAAAAAAAGCTAAAGATGCATTACTTTATACTTTGATTGGTGCAGCGATACTTTTAGGGTCGTGGGCTATCGCACAACTTATAACAGAAACAGTAAAGGCATTATAAATTAGTTTATCTCACAAGTGAGATTTTAAATTCTATGTTATGTACTTTAGTTGCTAATCCTAAATTTCAAGATCTTTTAAGTTATGTTGTTTGTATTATTAATGGATCAGTTATTCCTCTTATTTTTGCTTTGGCTGTGGTTATGTTTATTTGGGGAGTTGTTCAATATGTTATAAATAGTGATGAAGAAGCAAAAAAAGAGAAAGGTAAACAATTTATGATTTGGGGGATTATAGGTTTGACAGTGATGGTGAGTATTTGGGGGTTGGTAAGTATATTAGGCTCTACATTTGGCATCCAAAATGTTATTCCACAGTTAAAGTAATTAACTTGCATTACTCTTGTTTATTTTTATGATATAATATTGGTATATTATTAGTATTATAAGGTCGCTTTTATTATTAGTCATTTCAGCCATAGGCTGATCCGCCTTTGGCGGAATAAATTATTCATGAAGAAAAAATTAATTGGTTTGTCAAGTCTTGTTTTAGGTTTTGCTCCATTTGTGGCTTTAGCAGCACAACCTTCAGGAGGAAGGTGTGATGGTATAGGACTTGGGTCAGTCGAAGGTATAATTTGTAAAATTGGGGATATATTAAGTGTTATTATTCCAATTCTTATTGTTCTAGGAGTAGTCTATTTTGTCTGGGGAGTTATTACTTATGTTATTAGTGATGACGAAGAAGCTAAGAAAAAAGGTAAAAATAGAATGATTTATGGTATTATTGGTTTGGTAGTTATTGTTGCTATGTGGGGTCTTGTTGGTATTGTAGATAGAACCTTTGGCTTAGGTACTGGTACAACTGCTCCTCCTCTTCCGGAGGTTCCTTTTTAGTATGTTAAAAGATTTATTCTTTACAAATATAGCTTCTGCGAGTGTTGATTCTTTTATTTCGAATGTTAATCAGCTCATCATAAATCCACTCATAATATTTCTTTTTGCTTTAGCAGTAGTGTATTTTTTTTATGGTGTTTTTGAGTTTATCTCAAATGGAGAGGATGAAGAGAAAAAAACTACAGGCAAGAGCCATATGATTTGGGGGATTGTTGGAATTGTTATAATGATGGGTGTATTCACAATTCTTAATATGATTATGAAGACTTTCAATATAGAAGGAATAGATCCAAAGGATGGTACTGTAGAATTGAATGATTATGATCCAGGACTTAAAACAAATTTTAAATAAATTATATATTAAAACATTAATTTAAGATTTGGTAATAATAAAAGGCGATTCAAATGAATCGCCTTTTATTGTACCTTTGTGGTTTATGCGTGTTTTAAAGGCTCTCCCATATATTTTTCTTCAGAGCGATGAACATATCTCCATAAGAAGATTATCAATAAGATGATTATTACGAAAACTATCCATTGAACTAAACCAGTGGGCATAAAACTATCCGATCCAAGGAAAGCATTTGCAGTTAAACTACCGTAATTTTCGTTAGAATCGCTAGCACTTACATTATTATTTTCTTCTGTTCTATTTGAAGTATTGTCATAGTTTGAGTTAGAATTGTTATTGGAGTTGTTACTAGAAGAAGAATTATTTATTGTGGTAGTATTTGTCGTAGTAGTAGTAGTATTTGTTGTTGTAGTATCATTTTTTATAGTAAAGAGGGAAGCATTTGAATATCCTCCACCTGGTTCACGATTAAAGACAGTTAAATAAAATTCATTTTGGTTATACATATCACTGGCATAGATATCTACTAAAAGATGTTTAGAATCTATGAAAGTTGTTCTACGATTTGAATTATTTTTTTTGACTATAGAATCTGTAGTAAAGCCACTTCCAAAAATGGTAATAGTTATTTTACTTTTTATTATATTGATAGAGTTTGGTTTTATAGAAGAAATATTTGGTATTGGATTATGTGCTTCAAGGTTGATCTCGGTACGTAAATAAGCGTAATCATTATAAGCCTTAGTTTCGGTTGGTGTAAAAAACATTAGACTAAAAACTATTATGACTAATATTTCCAAGCTCAAAAGTATTAATTTGTTATTTATTTTACTCATATTAAGAAGTATAGCACTTTTTGATACAAATGTCAAGTGCTGGGAGGGAGACTTGAACTCCCAAGGGTTGCCCCACTAGTTCCTAAGACTAGCGCGTATACCAATTCCGCCATCCCAGCATTATATTTTTTTGTGTCCGCCCAGAGGGGATCGAACCCCCGACCTTATCCTTAAGAGGGATCTGCTCTACCAGCTGAGCTATGGGCGGATATAAATTTTCTTACTTAAATTTAACATAATAATTTTTATTTTGAAAGTTTTATTAAAGATGTTATATTAAATAAACGGCCTGGTAGCCAAGTGGTAAGGCATTCCTCTGCAAAAGGAATATACGGCGGTTCAATTCCGCCCCAGGCCTCACTACTTAAGATAATGCCCGGATGGCGGAACTGGTATACGCGCACGACTTAAAATCGTGTCTCGCAAGGGATGTGGGTTCGATTCCCACTCCGGGCACAAGTAAATTTATTTTTCTCTCAGCAATTCGTCAATTTTTTGTCTATTTTTTTCTCCACGATCTATTTGTATATCAACAAAAGGGATATTTTTTATTTGCATATTTTTTTTGATATACGTGCGTAGTTCTCCTCTTTTACGTTTTGCAAAATTTAATGCATCACTTTCTTTTTCATCTGGAAGTACAGTTATGAAAATAGTTGCACGTTTTAGGTCAGGAGATACGGTGCAAGAAGTGACCGTTATAAGAGAGGTATTATTACTTTCACGTTCTAAAAATTGGGCTGCTAATTCTTTAAGAAGATTTGCTATTTTTTCTTTTCTTTCTGTCATATATTTTACAGAGTTCCTTTAAATTTTTTTCATCCGAGGATCCCACTCGGTACTCTGAGAAGGGCGCAGGATAAAAAAATTTGAAGGAACTCTGTCTTATTATTTTTGGGTAATATTAAAAGATTCAATAATATCTCCTTCAACAATCTCTATTTTTGATTCGATCATCATACCAAATTCTATTCCTTCTTCTACTTCTTTAACTTTTGTTTTGGCTTTCTCCAAATTTATTATTTTACCACGTCCAATTTCAAAATCTCTACGCATAATTTTGACTATTTTTTCTAAAATTATGCGTCCTTTTATAACTTTTCCTCCTACTATTTGACGTTCCTTTGTATGACTAAAAACTTTGAGGATTTTAGCATTACCAGTTGTTTCTATTGTCTCGATTTTTGGTCTTCGATTTTCCATTTCAATTTCAAGCCATTCGGTCATTTTATAAATGATGTCAAAAAAAGAGATAATTATTCCTCGTTTTTCGGCAAGTTCTATGGCACTCTTGTCTATTTTTACATTAAATGCAATAACGAGTATGTTTTCTCCTCCACTTATTGTTTTTATATCTGATTCTGAGATAGGGCCTACACCTTTTTGTATAATTTTAAATTCTGCATTCTCATTTTCTATTTTTTTAATTTCTTTTTCAATAGCTTCTATTGATCCTGAAATATCGGCTTTCAATATAATTGGAATTATTTTTTTATTTTTGTCTATATTTTCTTTTGAAACATCATATATAGATAAATTTTTTTCTTTTTTCCATTTTTCTATATATTTCCCCGCGTCTTTTTTATTTATAAAAGATTTAAATTCCGCTCCTATTTGAGGCATTTTACAAAAGCCGACGAGACGTATCGGGGAAGAGAAGATTGCTTCATTTATAGCAATTCCTTTAAAATTTTCCATAATATTAGTGGAGCAGAAACTGTCTTCTATCACTACTATCATTCCTTTTTTCAGAGTACCATTTTTAATAACTAGTATTGCTTGAATTCCACGTTTTGAATCAAGATTTGCTTCAAGTACAAAACCAGAAGCATTTTCATTTTTATCACCAGTGAAATTTTCCATTTCAGTCATAATATTTATTAGTGATAATAAATCATCTATACCTGTTCCAATTTTTGCTGAAATTTCAACAAACGGAATTTTACCTCCATAATTTTCGAGATATATTTCATTTTCTGCTAATTCTGTTTTTGTTTTTTCAATATTTGTATTTTCTTTGTCTATTTTGTTTATTGCGACAATACAAGGAATTTTATTTTCAACTATAGTTTTCCAAGCTTCAATCGTTTGAGGTTTCACTCCATCCTCAGCTGAAACTATTAAAACAGCGATATCAGCGATTTGACACCCTCGTTCACGCATTTTGGAGAAGGATTCATGTCCGGGTGTATCAATAAAAGTGATTTTATTTTCTTTTCCAGAATCTGCATCTTTGTGTACTACCTCATAAGCAGAAATATTTTGAGTTATACCTCCTACTTCCTTTTCGACTATATTTGTTTTTCTTATATAATCAAGAAGTGTTGATTTACCATGGTCGATATGACCCATAATTACGACTACTGGAGGACGTTCTATTATAATTTTTTCTTCTTTTTCTTTATTCATTTACTTTATAACTTTCTACTTTATAAACTTTATGACTACTCTTATACCTTTGCTTTTTCTAATACTTTTTTCTCTTCTGTAGTAAGTTCATATTCTGATTTCCCATTTTTTATAGGCTTAGCAAATACACTCATTCGATCACGAGAATATAAACTTGAAAATACAACACCATCTCCATCTTCATTTACCATTCCAACTGCAAAACTTTGGTTGCTACCTTGGTCGGGGAAAGGATTAAATCGTATAGTTTCAAGACCACTTATACTCTTTTTTAGTTTTTTATTTATTTCAATAATTTCTCTTTCAATGACTTCTTTCTCAGATTTTAATTTTGAGATATTTTCTTCTAGTATAAAAATATTTTCTTCTAAATCTTTTGCTTTTTTGCCTGCAAAAAATCTTTTTAGTCTCTTTTCTGTTTTAATAATCCAAATAGCGCTTATTAAAATAGCAATTCCGATAAAAACAAAAAAAACTGTCTCGAGTCTTATATCCATTCGGTACGAAATTCTATCACTATTTTTTATGATAGAATTATTATGTTATGATTAATTTCCCGTAATTTTGTGCGGGATTCATATCGTTTCAATATATACTATTTTAATGGCTAAATCAAATAAAAAAATATATTTAGATTATGCTGCAGGAGTCAAGGCAAATCCTAGTTCTATTCATGTACTTGGTTTAAAAGCTAAAAAAGAGTTAGAAAATGCACGTAGAGATGTGGCTAATATTTTGAGTGCTCGACCTGATGAAATAATTTTTACAAGTGGAGGAACAGAATCTAATAATCTTGCAATACAAGGTATAATTAATACGGTGAAGGCCGGTCCTTCACCAAAGGCGCAAGGGCCGGCCTTGGCTAGAATTCCACATATCATTACAACCAACATAGAACATCCTTCGGTTTTAGAAACTTGTAGAATGCTTAAAAGAAGAGGTCTTGTAGAGTTGTCTATAGTTTCAGTTGAATCGAATGGTATAGTGGACCCTAAAAAAATAAAAAAGGAGCTAAAGAAAAATACTGTATTAGTATCTGTAATGTATGCAAATAATGAAATTGGTACGGTTCAACCTATTCGTGAAATTGCAAAAGAAATAAGACATTATAAAAAATTTAACCTTAGTAAGAAGGTCTGGCCTTCGCATGGCGAAAGCCAGGCCTTCTCAACTTTTCCTTTATTTCACACAGACGCAGTACAAGCAGTTAATTATTTAGATTTAAATGTTGAAAAATTAGGGGTAGATTTACTTTCTCTCTCTGGTTCAAAAATAGAAGAGGCAGGAAGGGTAGGGGTTCTTTATAAAAGGAAATCTGTTTCACTTGTACCGATATTAGGTGGTGGAGATCAAGAAATGGGGTTACGACCTGGTACAGAAAATTTAACAGAAATTTTTAAATTCTCTCAAGCTTTAAAACTAGTGGGGAAAGAGAAGGTTAAAGAAATAAAACGTTTAAAAAACTTACAAGATTATTTTTTAAAAAAACTTAAAATTTTTAATTTTGATTTTTTAGTAAATGGTGATTTAAAAGAAAGATTACCAAATAATATTAATGTTACTTTTTCTAAAATTCCGAGTGATCTCTTAGTGTTAGAACTTTCAGCAAAAGGTATAATGGCGTCATCGAAAAGTGCTTGTAAAAGTTCTAAAAAAGAGGGTTCTTATGTTATAGAAGCTATTAGAAAAGCAGAATCCCGAGGGTTCCCCTCGGGAAATTTTCCCGAGGGGAACCCTCGGGATGATGAAAATGGTGGATTGCGTTTTTCTCTAGGTAATAAAACGACAAAAGCTGATATTGACTATACTATTAAAACTTTATCTAAAATTTTGCAAAAATTAAAAAAGTGGTATAATTGAACGATGGATATCAAAGATTTAAATAAACCGCAACTTATATTACTTGCAATATTACTTTCTTTTATTACTTCAATTGCTACAGGTATTGTGACGGTAACATTAATGCAACAAGCGCCAGCTTCAATAACTGTGCCCATTAACCGTGTTGTTAGAGAAACAGTTGAAAAGATTGTTCCTGTTCCTGGGAAAGAAACTATACAGACGGTAGTTATTAAAGAAGAAGATCTAGTAGTAGATGCTATTGCTAAAAATCAGTCAGCTGTTTTTTCTATAACTAAAGAGGTGAAAGATTTAGATGGAAAGACTATTGAGATAGGAGCTGGACGAGGATTTGTAATTTCTACAGAAGGTACTATTGTCGCTGATAATACACTTGTTTTTGATGATAGTGTTCTTTATGTTAAAAATGATAGTGGAAAATTTAAAGCAACTTTTCTTTCTTCAAATGAAAAGGGTTTTTCTTTTCTTAAGATAGGAACACCTGTAGATGTAAAAGATAAAATTTCTTTTACTGTACCTATTTTGGGAGATTTAAGTAAAATGAAAATAGGACAAAAAGTTTTGGTTTTAGGTAGTACAATATCTTCTTTTATTTTTGAGGGAAATAAAGATATAAAAGTTAATGTCACAAAACCAAATGGAGGTGGGTTAGTTCTTAATTTGGATGGAGAAGTACTTGGGATTGCTTTATCTGGTGAGACTGTATCTTTTGTTTCAATTGATGTAATAAATGAAGCTCTAAAAACGACTAAAATTATATAGCCCTCTTGAATTTTACTTTATAAACTTTCTACTTTATAACTAATTTTTATGCCACCACTTAATAAATTTACAACTAAATCTAAAGATGCAATCAAAAAAGCCCATGAGCTTGCTATTGAACGTGGGCAGAACCATGTCTCTTCTTTACATCTACTTGCCGCATTGTTATTACAAGAAGAAAGTATGGTTAATTCTATTTTGGATAAATTGGAAATAGATACTATGTTATTAATTGATTCTGTTTTAGAATCAATTGAATTACCAGAATCTAATAGTACTCTTTCTCCGGCATATCAAATTTATCTCAATCCTGATTTAGCACAAGTGATAGAACATTCAGTTAAATTGGCAGAATATATGAAGGATAATTTTGTTTCCACTGAACATCTTTTTATTGCTATGCTTGAAATTACAGGAGAGGCACGAGAAATTTTAGCACGATTTAGAATCCTTAAAGATCCTGTAATAAAGGTATTAGAAGAGCTTCGTAGTCAAAATATTACAGATGTGACAGAACCAAAAAGATTTAAATTGCTTTTAAAATATACTCGTAATTTGACCAAATTAGCAAAGGAAGACAAACTTGATCCAGTTATCGGACGTGATAATGAAATAATGCGTATTATACAGATACTTTCTCGCAGGACAAAGAATAATCCGATCTTAATAGGTGAAGCTGGTACTGGTAAAACAACAGTAGTGGAAGGTCTTGCAGAACGTATTGCTAAAAATAATGTTCCTGAATCTCTTAAAGAAAAGGAACTTGTTTCTCTTGATTTAGGTTCACTCATAGCTGGTACAAAATATCGTGGAGAGTTTGAAGAAAGATTGAAGGGTATTATGAAAGAAATAGAAAGAGCTGATGGGAAAGTGATTCTTTTTATTGATGAAATTCATACGATTGTCGGAGCTGGAGGTTCAGAGGGAACAATGGATGCTTCAAATATGTTGAAACCAGCACTTTCTCGTGGAGAATTAAGAGCTATAGGAGCAACAACTTTAAAAGAATATCAAAAACATATTGAAAAAGATCCAGCTTTAGCTCGTCGTTTTCAGCCTGTTTATATAGATGAACCTAGTGTAGATGATACTATTACTATACTTCGTGGACTTAAAGAAAAGTATGAACTTTTTCATGGGGTACGTATTACTGACGATGCCATAATTTCTGCTGTTAATCTTTCTACCCGTTATGTCACAAATAGATTTTTGCCAGACAAAGCAGTCGATCTTATTGATGAAGCTTCTTCCTCTTTGAAAATTGCACTTGAAAATAAGCCACCTGTTTTAGAAGATGCACATAGAAAAATAATGCGATTAGAAATTGAAAAAGAAGCCCTTAAAAAAGAAGTAGAAAATAATATTAAAAATGGTAAGACTACAAAAAATAGAATAAAAGAGATAGATAAAGAGATTGCTAATTTACACGAAAAAACAAAAGAACTCGAATTAAAATGGCAAAATGAGAAAGAAATTGTAATTAAGATTCGTTTGATTAAAAAGGAACTTGATTCATTGCGTCTCTTGGCTGAAGATGCTGAAATGAGATCTGATTTATCTCTTGCTGCTGAAATACGTTATGGAAAAATACCTATTCTAAAAAAAGAATTAGAGGTAAAACTTTCACGCTTAAAAAAACTTCAGAAATCACGAAGAATACTAAAAGAAGAAGTTACAGAGGAAGATATAGCAGAAGTGGTTGCACGTTGGACTGGTATTCCGCTTACTAAAATGCTTGAAGAAGATCGTGCAAAATTACAAAGGATAGAAGAGGAATTAAAAAAGAGAGTAGTAGGACAGGATGATGCTTTAAAACGTGTCTCGGATGTTATTCGTCGTTCACGTGCAGGAATAGGAGATCCTGATAGACCAAGTGGTTCATTTATATTTTTAGGTCCTACAGGGGTTGGTAAAACAGAACTTACTAAAACTCTTGCACAGTTTATATTTAATGATGATAGTGCACTCATTCGAGTTGATATGTCTGAATATATGGAAAAACATTCGATATCAAAACTTATTGGTTCACCTCCAGGATATGTTGGTTATGATGAAGCAGGGCAACTTACTGAATCTGTTAGGCATCGTCCATTTTCTGTGATACTTTTTGATGAGATTGAAAAAGCTCATCCTGAAGTTTTTAATATGTTGCTTCAAGTTATTGATGAAGGAAGATTAACTGATGGAAAGGGAAGAATAGTTAATTTTAAAAATACCATTATTATTCTCACTTCGAATATTGGTTCACAATTTGTGGAAAAAATGGAATCGATTGGATTTTCTAACAATTCTGATAAACAAGATTATAGTAATATGAAAGAAAAAGTTATGGAAGCGATGAAAGACCATTTTCGACCAGAATTTATAAATCGCCTTGATGAGATAATAGTATTTGATATTTTATCTCCTGAAGCTATTAAAGAGATAGTTAATTTAAGAATGAAAGTGGTAAAAGGAAGGCTTTCTGTTAAAGATATAGATTTCAGAATTTCAGATGAGGCACTTTCATACTTGGCAAAAGAAGGATATGACCCTCATTATGGTGCACGTCCTTTAAATCGTTTGATTCAAAATAAGATTTTGAATCCCGTTGCAACACTTATTATTTCTAATAATGTAAAAAAAGGAGATACTGTTAATGTTTCTGTAAAGAATAATGAACTCCTAATAGAAACAAAAAATAAAAAAATAAAAAGTCCTATTCATTTACGAACAAATTCTTCAGTTAAAGCATAAATTAAAAATTCTAAATTTTTATCTCAGATTTGGAATTTTATTTTTTATCAGTAAATACTACAAGTCGATCAGAACGAGTTTTTTCTTCCTTATTCCAAATTCCAGTGCAGGTGATGAGATTAAGATGTGCTTTTCCATCATTTGAACTAAATACATCTAACACGGCTTCGTCTTTGCTATATATTCTCATTTTACGCACAACGAAAGTCGTGACTATTCCTTTTTCTTCAACGAATATTTCATCACCTATGCGTAATTTATGTAAATTATCAAATACTGCTGATACATTATTTTTCCAACCGTAATGTCCAGCAATAACCGCACTGCCTTTTTTCCCGGGACGTGGGCCAATGTTGAACCATGCTACATTAACAGGACTTTTGGGTACGCCCATTGTTCCATCAGGAGCAAGGCCTACATACTCGATGGTAGCATCAATATTGATACTTGGAATTTTGAGACGAAATTGTAAGTCGGAATGTGTTTGTTCTTCTTTGGAAAGAGCGGTTTTATTTTCAATAAAAGATGCAGAATCTTGAGTTGAGTCTTTTGAGAAAAAATTTGAAAGAAGTATAACAAAGAGAATGAACCCAGAAAGAGTAGCTAGTAACAATACTTGTTTTGATAAAATTTTTGGTTGCATATATTTTACAAAAAATTTATAACCACAAATGCCAGACAAGAATTTGTCTAGTATTTGCTTGTTAATTCTTCTCAATATCTAGATTAAGCTGTTTGTTTTTTTTGAGTAAAATAGAATATAGTTAGAATTGCAAAAATGCCAGCCGGTATAATAATATTCCATGGAGTATCATTCTCATTAGGAGGAAGTCCTGTATTTGGTAGTTTAGGAACAGCCGTCACAACAACAGTAGCAATTGCAAAATCTCTGGCTGTTAGACCATTGGCATCTCCGCTTGCCGTAACAGTATTTACTGTAGTTTTAGTGAGATTAGTTGAACATGTATATGTCCATGTTTCGGTGATATCAAGTTTTGAATTACTATTCGTATCACCGGAAACGTATTTTACAGGACTACATTTATCATCAATAAGATGGACATTAGAAAGTGCAACTATTCCCGGGTTTGTAACTTTATTGGTATAGGTAACCATTCCTCCTTCAGGATAGAGCACAAGTGGGTTTGGAATTTTTGTTACGTGAATTAGGGGTGGCACTACTGGAATACCGACAATGACCGTAGCATTTGCGATATCATCATTGGTCATGGTGCAGGTTTTTGTTTCACCTGCTGCGATTGTTCCTGAACAACCACTAGAACCAGATTGTAGATAACCTGGTAGGCTAGTTTCTGTCACTGCATAGGAACCTGCATCTAGCGTAACATCTACGCCAGTTGCAGAACCAGAAAAAGAGCTTGGAGAGACATTTGTACCAGAAACATCAATAGTAAAATCAGAAGCAATTGCTGTACCACCATTATTGTTGATTACCGTTTTAATTACATGAAGGGTGGCTGGATCAGGATCAGGATCAGGAACTGCGCATGTTGGTCCAGAGATAGTATTGTTAAGTAATGTTACATCACCTCCTAATGCTAAAGCCCGACCATTTAAGGCTACATTGTTGCCGAAATGAACACCAGTTCCAGCTATAATTGTTCCTACGAATGAAGTACCGTTAATGGTTGCTAAAGTATTAACTTGCCAATACACATCACAAGCTCGTGCACCGTTAGTTAAAGCAATTGAACCGGAAGATATAAAATCACTTGATGCTCTAAATATATATATACCAGAACCATCGAGGGTAAGTATTCCACCGTTTAGTCGTCCAGCTCCAATATCATGTACTCCAGGAGTGACAACTAATCCATCAAGAACAGGACCAATACTGTCTGTTGATGTTTGACCAGATATATTGCCATTTGCAGTTGAAAGATTCGCCTGAACAGTAGGGTTTAAAATTGCTAAACCTGGCGCAACACCATCAGTAGAATATATTGTGCCACTCACCATGGCACCAGTTAATCCTGTAATTCCGGCGCCAGTACTATTTAATCCAACATCTCCGGATATAGTTCCTGTACCTGTAATCGCTGTTTGAGCAATGATGGAGAAAGTTGTGGTTGCACCTAAAACTGGATCTGTCGCCGCAAATGTAGGAGCCGGTCCAGTTATGCCAAGTATAAATGCGATACTCAATATGATTGTTAAAACCTTTTTAATTTTTTTCATAGATTTTTTATTTGAAAATGTTAATAATTCTTTAATAAACGACCCTTCTTATATTTTATATTAATTCGATAATTTTGCAATATATATCTGGACTTATACACATATAGTTTTGAAAAAGCTATTTAGCTTGTTTGGTGGTGCTATGGGTCCTTTTTTGTCAAGGTTATAGATGGATATAACATTAATTTATAATTTGACCAAATTTTTGTTATTACAAAAATTTGTTTAGGCATCGATTCATAGAATTTTTTATTTATTAAAAAATGTTAATAATTCTTTAATAAACGGTTCTTTTTATGTTTTATACTAATTCGATAATTTTCCAGATAGTTTGTTTCTTTATGGTGAGACATATAAAAAAATCCCATGGCGGAAGCCAGAGATTTTTTTATTGTGCGCCGGGTAGGAATTTCTCTTCTTACAGGAGCAGTATACCTTTTCAATAGTTCAAAATAAATTTTTCACTATAATAAAAAGCTTTTCGAATCCTACATGGAAGCAAGCAGTTGCTTCCACTCGGCGAGACATAAATTAAAAAGCCCAAGCAGAAGCTTGAGGTTTTTAATTTTGTGCGCCGGGTAGGATTCGAACCTACGTAGCCCGAAGGCGACAGATTTACAGTCTGTTGTAATTGACCACTCTACCACCGACGCATAATTATTTGATAAGTCTGTTGTAATTGACTTCACCCCGCCGCGGTGGGGCAGACTCTACCACCGACGCATTTATATAAAATAGCATAAAATATTTTTTTTTGCATCTGATGGTATAAAACATACTATTTATTAGTAAATATAATTAGTATTGCATTTATTTTTTACTTGTGCTATAATTTTTTTGGAAGTAATTTTTTCAAAAAACAAAAGGAATTTTTTTTAATGAAAAAAATTGATATTATTCCTTTTTCTCTTGAGGAGAAGAAGAAAAATAAAAAAAGGGATGATATTTTGGTGATAATTTTATCACCAATTATTGTTTTCTTTTCACTCAAATTAATATTTGGGTGAGAAAAATTTGGCTATGTTGTATTAATGTAGCCATTTTTATTTGTTATTTTTTTAAAGTATGCTATTATTAAGAAAATTAATGAGTGGAGTGAATATAATTTTCTAACCCTATTAAATGCCCTTTGGGCAATTTTTGTTTACAAAAATTATTTAACAGGGTGGCGATTTTTATACTCACTACGTTCGTTAAAAATTAACCATGGAAATTAGAAATATCGCAATCATCGCACATGTTGATCACGGCAAGACTACTCTTACTGATGCCTTGATGAAACAAAATGGTGGACTTCAAGATGAGAATATATCAATGGACTCAAATGCTCTAGAAAAAGAGCGTGGTATTACTATTTATTCTAAAAATACATCTATAATGTATAAAGGTACAAAAATAAACATTGTAGATACTCCTGGCCATGCTGATTTTGGTTCGGAAGTAGAGAGAGTATTACGTGCTGTTGATTCTGTACTTTTACTGGTGGATGCAGTTGAAGGACCTATGCCACAGACTAGGTTTGTATTAAAGAAATCCCTTGAGTTAGGATTAAAACCAATTGTCGTTATAAATAAAATAGATAAATCTGCTTCTGATCCGCACAGAGTTCATGAAGAAGTTTTAGAGTTATTTTTTGAATTAGGAGCAAATGAAGAACAGGCCAATTTCGAAACAGTTTATGCTATAGGACGTGAAGGAAAAGCTTTTAAAAAACTAAGTGATCGAGAAGACCCCAAAGGAAAGCAAGAAGCTTCCGATGGAGCAGGCTTATCTCCGCTGTTAGATATGATATTGGAACATGTACCTCCTGCTTCTTTAAATGCAGATGGAAAAATGTCTGCCCAAGTTTTTAATTTAGGTTATGATAATTTTTTGGGACGTATGGCTGTCGCTAGAATTTATTCTGGTAAAATGGTTTCAGGAAGTCAGGTTTTTATAAAAGGAGAGCAAGGAAGTAGGATAGGTAAAATAACAAAACTTTTTGGATTTGAAGGAATAAATAGAAAAGAAGTAACAGAGGCAACATCTGGAGATATTGTACTTTTGGCTGGTATACCAGATATTTATATTGGTGAGACTATATGTGAAGATAAAAGTGTAGAGCAACTTCCTCATATTGCAATTGATGAACCCACATTATCACTTAATTTTTTAGTAAATGATTCTCCTTTT
>PFRK01000021.1 GCA_002788475.1 Candidatus Nomurabacteria bacterium CG_4_9_14_0_2_um_filter_32_10
TGTAGAATGAAAAGAAGTATCAATATCAACAGCCATAATTTTAATTTTTGGATTTTTCTCTTTCAAAAATTTTCCTGCACCACTTATTGTCCCACCCGTTCCAGCTGCTGCAAAAAAATGAGTAATCTTTCCATTAGTTTGTTCCCAAATTTCTGGCCCCAAACTTCTATAATGAGCTTTTGGATTAGAAAGATTAAAATATTGATTTGGCATAAAAGAATTTTTTATTTTTTTAGTAAGTAAAATAGCTTGGCTATGACGACTTTTTGAGTCAGAAATAGGTACAGCAGGACAATTTATAACTTTCGCACCATAAGCTTTTATTGTTTTTATTTTTTCTTCACTCATACTAGGAGATGCAGTAATAATCACCTTATATCCTTTTATCGCACCGATCATAGCACAAGCAATACCTTGATTTCCAGAAGAAGACTCTATTATTGTTCCACCAGGTTTCAATAAACCTTTTCTCTCAGCTTCTTCAATCATAAATAAAGCAGAACGATCTTTTATGCTTCCACCTGGATTTAAATATTCTAATTTAGCAAAAATTTTTACTTTAGTATTAAAAGAAACTCTTACTAAAGGAGTATTTCCTATAATTTTAAGTAAATTGTCTGATTGTTTTCTCATAATATATTTAAGAATATATACTTTTATAATAAGTGTTAAGTTTTCTAACATTGATATTGTATTTGAGACTTTTTGTAAAATTTGTTAAAATACACATAATGATAAAAATACAACCAATTGTACGAGATATAGTAATGGCAGAGCTAGAAGCTTATTATGCATTAACAAATGACTATATGAATATGAGTAGCTACGCATATCGTATACGTCCAAAAGTAGAAGAACTCACAAAAAAACAAGTGACCATCACTAGTCTAGTAGTTTCCCTATCACGATTACGAAAAGAATTCAAAAAAATGAAACCACTCATACATGACGTGGCTATAAAAAACATAACGACCAGACTTCCCCTATCTGAAATAATATACAAAAATACAAATAAATTTATTAAAGAATTAGAATCACTACATAAGAATATATCAATATCACAAGAAGATTTTTTTACTATAACAATAGGTACCACAGAAGTTGATATTATCTGTTCAACTATCTTAGAAAACAAAATTTTAAAACATTTTAAAAATAAACCAAAAACTATAAATCACAACCTTGCGGCAATTGGTATTTCTTTTGGATCAGAAGTTTTTGATACTCCAAATGTATTTTTTTCTCTTCTTTCTGTAACTGCTCGTGCTTCTATAAATATAGAAGAATTAGTCTCCACTCCAACTGAATTTATTTTAATAGTTAAAGAAAAAGATTTCAGTAAAACTGTTTCTTTATTTTCAAATTTATACAGAGAAGTAAATAAAATTTAATTTTTATAACTAAACTTTTAGAAAATAAAAAAAGCATTAATCTCTAAACAATCCTTTCAAAGCTAAGCCCTAAAAGTAACAAATTCTTGAAGGATAGACCCAGAAACCTAAAAGGTACCAGAACGTCCTACGCAAACCTATATAACCGATGGCTGATTGCTTAGAGATTAATACCCTCTTAAAATTAAAAAACTTTGATCTCTAAAAACTATTATACTATAAAGAACTTACAACAAATGCTATAATGTTGATAGCTATGTTGATACTGTGTTAATAAATGTACTATTTTTATAGTATAGCATATTATAAAAATAATGTCAACCTAGTAGTAGAGATTTTAAAAATCTTACCATAGGTCAAGAGTAAAAACCATGAAAAATAAGGCTAAAAATGAAATAGCTGAAGAATCTATTCTAGATGCGACCCTTCGCCCGACCCACTGGGATGAATATATCGGCCAAAAACATATAAAAGATAACATAAAAATACTCCTAACAGCAGCAGAGGAGCGTGGTCATATTCCTGAACATATTCTATTCTATGGACCTCCAGGTTTAGGAAAAACTACCCTCGCACATTTAATAGCTAAAGAAACAGGCAAACAAATGAAGATAACATCCGGACCTGCTATTGAAAAAGTTGGAGATCTAGCTTCCATCCTTACAAATCTTGCTTCCGGTGATATCCTTTTTATAGACGAAATCCACAGACTAAATAAAATGGTGGAAGAAATACTCTATCCAGCTATGGAGTCTGGAGTTCTAGATATAATTATCGGGAAAGGGCCATCTGCCAGAACTATTCAATTAGATCTTCCACCTTTTACATTGATTGCAGCAACTACCCGTGTCGCACTTGTTTCCTCTCCCCTTCGTTCACGCTTTTCAGGTGGAGTTTTTAGATTAGAATTTTATTCAAATGAAGAAATAGCAGAAATCGTTCGCAGGTCAAGCAAGTTATTAAAAACAGAATTAGACGAGGGAGCTTTAAAAGAAATTGCCAAGAGAAGTAGATTTACCCCTCGTATAGCAAATTACTTTTTGAAAAGAGCTCGAGACTATGCGCAAGTACACCCCGAAGGATTCCGCAAAAGCGGAACCGACGGGGCAGGTAAAAAAATTATTAGTAAAGAAATGGCAAAAGGTGCCCTTGATATGTTGGCCATTGATAATATGGGTTTAAATTCTTCTGATAGAAAATTTTTAGAAATATTAATAGAAAAATTTAATGGTGGACCCGTGGGTTTAAAAACAATGGGAGCTGCGATGTCTGAAGAAGAAGCTACAGTAGAAGAAGTAATAGAACCATATTTAATTCAACTTGGTTTATTAGAGAGAACATCACGTGGACGAGTTGCAACAGAAAAAGCATATAATCATTTAGGTTTTGATTATAAAGAAAGCAAGCAAAAAAAATTACTTTAAACTTTCTACTTTATAAACTTTTTAACTATTCAATATGTCAGGACACAATAAATGGAGTCAAATTAAACACAAGAAAGGTATCACAGATGCTAAAAAAAGCAAAATGTTTTCTAAACTCGTACGTTTTATATCAGTAGAAGCAAAACTATCTGGAGGAAAAGATTCACCAGGACTTCGTACTGCGATAGAAAAAGCTAAAAAAGTAAATATGCCTTCAGAAAATATAGAAAGAGCTATAAAAAAAGCATCTGACTCTAGTGCTCAAATGGATTCAATTACTTATGAAACTTATGGTCCAGGAGGTGTTGGTATTATTATTGAAACGCTTACAGACAGTAGAAACAGAACAGCACAAGATATAAAACATATTTTAACTAAAAATGGTTTTTCTCTTGGTGGTATGGGTTCTGTAGTTTGGTCTTTTGAAAAAAAAATTACCGAAGAAGGTATAGCTTGGAAACCAACAACTACCATTTCTCTTTCGGATTCTGATTTAGAATTATTGGATAAAATAGTTGATGAGCTAGAAAATTTAGATGATGTACAAGAAATTTTTACTAATGCAGAATAGTTTAATAGTTATAAAATCTACCTGCTGGTAGGCAGGTAGAAAGTTTATAAAGTTCATAAAGTAAATATAAAACAATATGATAATTTTAGGCATAGATCCAGGATTTGAAAGATTAGGGATCGCTGTTTTAGAAAAAAATAAAGGTGAAAAAAAAGAAAAAGTATTATTTTCTGAATGTTTTAAAACTTCCGCTAAATTAGAATTTCCAAAGAGATTATTTCTAATTGGAAAAGAAATAAAAAATATAATAAAAAAATTTAAACCAGAAGTTTTAGCTATCGAAACTCTTTTCTTGACTACAAACCAAAAAACAGTAATGCACGTAGCCGAAGTACGAGGAGTCATCATTTATGAAGCATCACTGGCAGGACTTAAAATTTTTGAAGCTTCTCCACCTCAGATAAAAATAGCCATAACAGGTTATGGAAAAGCAAACAAAGAACAAGTAATGAAAATGGTAAAAATACTAGTAGATATTGATAATACCAAAAAATCAGACGATGAATTAGATGCAATAGCAATATCACTAACTGCTTTTGCTCATATTAAGAGATATTAAAACACAAGAAAAGACTTTTAAAAACCGCACATAATCACTCGCTAGCGATTTGCTATGCTCGACTCGACAGTCTGCGTAATGCTTTTAAAAAGTCCTTTCTTGTGTTTTAATAGTTATCCACATATTCTATTGCTAATCCCTTTCGTTTTTGATAAAACTAAATAAAATAATTTTTATTTAGTTTAATTAGGTCGATTATTGTTTTTAACAATAAAAAAATCTTTTATATGAGTTACAACGAAGAAGAAGATTTAATGATGGATGATGAGGAAGAATTGACAAATCCTTCAGAGGAAATGGGTGAACTTGATTCTGAATATGAAGAAGAAGATCCAGACAAAGACCACTAAATAAAAAAACCGCCTACAAGGCGGTTTTTTTATTATTTAATTTTTATAAATTTTCTTTTCCCTATTTTAAACTTCATACCAGAACTAGGAATAATATTAACGTCTTTTATTTTTTTATCATTATTAAGATCCGTCACTGCTCCTTCCTCTATTAGTCTCCTAAAATCTCCCTTAGAAGACAAGATTTTTGCTTTTACCAAAAGATCCATTAACATCTCTCCTTCCCCAGCAAGCTCTATCATTTCTTCTGGAATTTCCCTTTTTTGAAAAGTATTAATAAAATTCTCTTCTGCTTTTTTAGCTTTATTTATATTATGATAAATTTTTACTATTTCATATGCTAATCTCATTTTAGCATTTTTAGGATTAAAAGATTTATTTTTTAAACTGTCTTCAATCTCATTTATTTCTGCCAATAAAAGACCTGTGCAGAGTTTCATATATTTAGTAATCAAAATATCTGGAACTGACATAATTTTTCCAAACATTTCAATTGGTTTTTCGTCTAACGCAATATAATTTCCCAAACTTTTACTCATTTTTTTGACACCATCAACACCTTCAAGAATTGGGAGTGTTAAAATATCTTGTTCTGATATTTTATAATATCGTTGAACTCTACGCCCCATTAAAAGATTAAATTTTTGGTCTGTACCACCTAATTCAAGATCTGCCTTTATAGCAACAGAATCATATCCTTGTAATAAAGGGTAAAGCATTTCTAAAATAGTTATATCTTGATTATCATCTATTCTTTTTTTAAAGTCAGACCTGTGTAAAACTTGCTGTATTGTCCCAGCTTTAGAAAGTTCAAGAATCGTCATCATATTATTACCCAACCATTCACTATTATAATGAACTTCTGTTTTTTTCATATCTAAAATCTTTTCTGCTTGTTTTAAATAATTCTTCATATTTTTTTTTATCTCAACAGAACTAAGTATTTTTCTAGTTTCAGACCTACCTGATGGATCACCAATCGTTGCAGTAGAATCCCCAATTATTAAAATTGCTTTATGTCCTAAATCTTGAAATTGACGAAGCTTGCGAAGTGGAACACTGTGTCCAAGATGAAGATCTGGCATAGTTGGATCAATCCCAAATTTTATTCGTAATTGTTTTCCTGACTTAAGTGCTTTTAAAAGATGATCTTTTTCTATAATCTCTTCCACACCAACATTCAAAACCTCATCAATTCTTTTTTCATCTGTTATAACCTTCATAATAAAGCATTATAACACATATTCTGCTATAATTAGAAGAATGAAAAAGGTTTTTAAAAGAATGAGAATCCCTAAAAATACAATCTTCTCTGTAATTGGTATTTTTATTTTAATGGTTGGAATAATAATTATTTGGATTTCTTCTCTAAATATTCCTGATTTTCATTCTTTTGAGGATAGAAAAATAGTAAACTCTACTAAAATATACGATCGTACAGGAGAAATATTACTTTATGATATACATCAAGATATAAGAAGGACAAATATACCCTTCGAAAAAATGGGAGCAAATATTAAAAATGCAACTGTCGCTATTGAAGATTCTGAATTTTATAACCATAATGGAATACGTATAACCTCTATTATTAGAGCAGCTCTTTCAAATTTATTTCAAATTGGTATAGGTGGTGGTGGTTCAACCATAACCCAACAATTAGTAAAAAATACTCTCCTTACACAAAAAGTAAGTTATATTAGAAAAATAAAAGAATGGATACTGGCAATAAAAATAGAAAAATCGATGCCAAAAGAAAAAATTTTAGAGGCCTATTTAAATGAAAATCCTTATGGTGGAAATGTCTATGGAATAGAAGAAGCATCTAAAAATTATTTTGATAAAAATGCACAAGACCTGACCTTGGGGGAAGCAGCATATTTAGCATCAATTCCACAATCTCCAACCATGCTTTCACCTTATGGAAAAAATAAAGCTAAACTAGATACTAGAAAAAATTTAGTTCTTTTTAAAATGCTAGAAAATAAATTCATATCTCAAGAAGAATATGACACAACATTAAATGAAGTTGTAACCTTTATTCCACAAGCAACTATCGGAATTAAAGCCCCTCATTTTGTTTTTTTTATTAAAGATTATCTTGAACAAAAATACGGAAGTGAAGTAGTGGGAAAAGGAGGACTTAATGTTATTACAACTCTTGATTATAGTTTGCAAGAAAAAGCAGAAGAGATAGTAAAAGAAGGTGCTTTAAAAAATGAAAAAGATTGGAATGGGAAAAATGCTGGGCTTGTAGCAATAGACCCTAAAACTGGACAAATCTTAACGATGGTAGGGTCAAGAGATTATTTTGATAAAACTATTGATGGTAATTATAATATTGCGACTGCTTGGAGACAGCCAGGTTCCTCTTTTAAGCCTTTTATTTACGCTACAGCCTTCAATAAAGGGTTTACCCCAGAGACAGTACTATTTGACTTACCTACAGAGTTTCAAACCACCTGTAATGCTTATGGTAGGGCTCTACCTGGACACAATCAACATGATTGTTATATGCCAGAAGATTACGATGGCAAAACAGTAGGACCAATAAATTTACGTAGTGCATTAGCAGAATCAAGAAACATTCCAGCAGTAAAACTTTTTTATCTATCCGGACTTTCAGACTCATTAAAAACAGCTGAAGATTTAGGAATTAGTACTTTAACCGATATAAGTCGTTATGGACTTACTCTTGTTATTGGAGGTGGAGAAGTATCACTCCTTGATATGACCTCAGCTTATGGTGTTTTTGCAAACAGCGGTATAAGAAATCAATATACTGGAATTTTAAAAGTTGAAGATATAAATAAAAAAGTTTTAGAAGAATATTTCCCCAATTCTAGAGAAGTTTTACCTAAAAATACTGCTTTAATCATATCAAATATTTTATCAGACGAAAAATCTCGTGTACCAACATTTGGATCACACTCAATTCTTTTTATACCAGGCAAAGATGTTGCTGTAAAAACAGGTACAACAAATAATAACAAAGATGCCTGGACTATAGGTTATACTCCTTCAATTGTTGTAGGTGTTTGGGCTGGTAATAATGATAACAAGCCAATGAAAAAAGGAGGTTCAGCAGTAGCTGGACCAATTTGGAATAAATTTATAAATGAAGCATTAAAAGTTTTACCAAACGAAAAATTTGAACAACCTAATCTAGAGACTGACCCTAAAACAGTAAAACCCATACTCCGTGGATACTGGCAAGGAAATGAAAATTTTTTTATAGACAAAATCTCTGGCAAATTAGCAGGAGAATTTACACCAAAAGAAACTACTCAAGAAAAAGTAATAACCAATGTCCATTCTATTCTCTATTGGGTAAACAGAAATGATGTTCTAGGACCCCCTCCTTCTAATCCCTATGGTAATCCACAATTTAACCTCTGGGAAACTCCTATACAAAATTGGTGGGCACAAAATGGTAATAGATATAAAATAACAACTTGGGCCGAAAAACCAACAGAAGTAGATAATATACACACCGAAAATCCTTTATTAAATATTTCAATAGTTGAACCCAATACAACATCAATTTATTTACCTGATCAAAGAATACAATTAAAACTCTTAAATTCTGGAATTTATCCACTCAAAAAAATAGATATATTCATAAATAACACATTTATAGGTACTACAGAAACACCATCTAATTTTTCATTTATTCCAGAGGAACTAGATAATTTAATGTCAGAAAATGAATTAAAAATAATTTCTTATGATATCATCTACAACCGAACAGAAACCGTCTCAATCTTTAAAATCAAACAATAGTCATACTATATTTTGTGGAGATTTTTTACATAGACTTTTTTCTAATTTTAATAAAATTTCGTCTTTTCTTAAAAAAATCTCATTTTTATAGATAGGTTTTATATTTAAATAAATTACATTATTTTTTATTTTTATATCTTCATTTTTTATTTGTATTCCAATAACTTCAAAAATAACTTTTTTTACAGTTTCTATTTTAGAATTTTCAAAAATTAATAAACTATTAAATTTAAGAAGTAAATCTTTTATCTCTATCATGATTGATTTTTTGAGCAAAGCGATTAAAAATCTTCACCCTGTTAAATGATTTTGCTTCACAAAATCAAAATTTAAATAAATTTTATTTAACAGGGTAGGGAAAATTATATTCACTTCATTCATTAATTTTTATCTATTCATTGGCATTATTAGATAAGTAAAAGAATTATCAGAACTGCCTGATATTACCATAGGTTTTGAAGATTGATTTAATCTAATAGAGATACTGTCTGTATTTATAGATTGAAAGCAATCAAAAAAGTATTTATAATTAAAACCAAGAACAGCGTCCTTCCCTTTTAAAACAGCATCCAAATATGTTTTGTTTTCTCCAATATCGTTGTTTTGAGAAGAAAGTTCAAAAATTTTCTCTTTGGGTTTAATTAATAAATTTATTTGATTAAATTTATCTGAAAATATATTTGAAAGTTTAAGAGCATTTAATAAGTCTTGTTTCAAAATTATTGCTTCAACTTCAAACTCTTTAGGAATAATTTGACGATAATCAGGAAAAACTCCATCTATAATTCTTGATGTCAAATAAACATTATCGGAAGAAAAAGAAATTTGATTTTTATTAAAACATACCTTAATAACACCCTGGATGTCACCAAAAATTCTTAATATCTCAGGTATATTTTTAAAAGGAACAAGCATCCCAGAGATTTCTTCAACTATTTTAGTTTTAATCTTTTTTTCTGCCAATCTAAAAGAATCTGTTGAAACAAACACCAAATTATCTTCATTAGAATATATATAAACACTTGAAATTTCCGGCTTTATATCAGACAAAGAAGAACTATAATATACTGACTTTATCCCATCTACTAATTTTTTAGATTCTATCTCAAAAGTTTTTCCATTAACTATCGGTATAGTAGGAAAATCATCATGTGTTTGACCTTTTAATTTTATTTTACTTTTTTTTGTTTTAATTAATAAATTTCCACCCTCTTCTTCAAGATATATATTTTCATTTTGAAAAATATTAGAAAAAATACCAGCCAGGGTTGTTCCAGAAACTGCAACAATACCTTCTTTTTCAACTTTTGCAGGAATTTCAATCTCAACACCAAGACTTAAATTAGTAGCTCTAAGTTTTAAGGACTTTCCTGAAGCAATTAAAAGGATTGAACTTAAAATAGGTAATGTTAAATTTTTTCCAGTAATTTTTTCTACTTGTAAAATTCCATTCTTAATTTTTTCAATTCCGCATTCTATTTTCATATGTTTATATATTATATATTTAATTTATTAATACTATTAGTTTTGTTAATAAGTGGATAAATGAATTGTATGTTGTTTTATATAGTTATTTTTATGATTTATTTTTGCTTATCTTTATAATAATTTTTTTTATAAATTTCTTTTTTTAATTAAGATATATATTTTGGTTTTTTATTATTTTTTATTAACAACTTTTACCTCAAACAACACTACCTCTTAACTTTTTATTAACAGCTATTTAAACATAATTCTTATCTGTTCTAACTCCTGCATTAACTGTGGATCATTTTTTAAGTCATTTTTTATTTTTAAATATGAATGTATTACTGTAGTGTGATCTTTACCACCTAATTTTTGTCCAATTAATGGATATGAAACATTAAAATCTTCTCTAAGTAGATACATTATTATCTGTCTTGCCTTTACTATTTCTTTTTTTCTAGTTTTTTCATAAATTGATGCTTCTTCTAAAGAATAATAGTTACTTACTATTTTTACAACATCTTTTATTGCTACATTTTTTTTGGGTTTTATATTATTTTTTAATAAATTTTTTACTTCAGAAACCAAAAGAGGTTTATTTTTCAAGCGATACTGACAAATTATAGTATTTAAACTTCCTTCAAGTTCACGGATATTACCTTGTATAGATTCTGCAACATATTCTATTATTTCCTGATCTAAATCAACATTGAGTTCTTTTAGCTTTACTTTTAAGATTGCAAGACGGGATTCATATTCAGGTTCGGATACATCTACTATCATTCCCGCAGCAAAACGGGATTTTAGGCGGTCTGCTAATTCAGGAATATAGTTTGGATGTTTATCAGAAGAAAATATTATTTGTTTATTATTCTCATAAAAGGTATTAAAAGTATGAAAAAGTTCTTCTTGAATTTTTTCCATTTTACCAATAAATTGTATATCATCAATAATTAATAAATCGTATCTTCGATATTTTTCTTTGAAAGAGTTTGCTTTATTGTTTTGTAGAGAATTTATAAAATCAGTAGCAAATTTTTCTAATGTTAAATAATGTACTTTTTTGTTTGGGTATTTTTCTTTTATTGAGTTCCCTATTGCTTGAATTAAATGAGTTTTACCAAGCCCAGTCCCTCCATAAACAAAAAATGGATTATATTTTGTTCCTGGGTTTTCTATTATTGCTTGAGATGCAGCATAGGCGAGTTCATTGAAAGTTCCCACAATAAAAGAATTAAAATGATAACGTGGATTTAAATTATCATCTGGATTTATATATAAATCTCTTAGTGGTAATTCTTTATTTATGTAAGTTTCAGTTGTTTTAGGTAATTCTTGTTTATTGGGTTCCGTTTTAGTAATAATGTATTCTACAGCTCTCATATTTTCATATGCATCAGCTATAGTCTTTGTAATAAGTTTATGATATTTATTTTTGAGCCAATCACGAACGAATTCATTTGGTACACCTACATAAACAATACCTATTTCTTCTTTTAAGATACAGGTATTTTTAAACCAAGTACTAAAATTTGCTTTAGATACTCCTGCTTCAATTTCAACCAGACAATTTTTCCAAAGTTGTTTTGTATCCATCCCGTACGAAATTATGCTAATTAATAAATAATTACGACATTTTTTGTACCCCGTGAATTTATTGAATTTCGTTCGGGATCCATTGGTTTAAGATTATACTATATTATTAAAAATGCAATTTTGAAAAACTTATTAACTATGTTGATAAACTGTTGATAATGTTATATACTTTTTGAATGTCACAAACGTATCAACCAAACAAGAGAAAAAGAGTCAAAGCACATGGATTTTTAGTTAGATCTAAGACTAAAACTGGCCAAAAAGTACTTTTAAGGAGAAGAAGGAAAGGGCGTGCTAAACTATCCGTATAATGTTATCTAAAAAGAACAGGGTTGATAAAAAGGGTATAGATTTTATCTTTAAAAAAGGGAATTCTGTTACTTCTCCTAGTTTTATGTTTAAATTTGTATTAATTGATGAACCTACTAGACCTCGCATTTCTTTTATCGCCCCTAAAAATATAGCTAGACTAGCTGTTAAAAGAAATTTATTGAGAAGAAAAGGATATTATGTTTTGAAAAAATATATTAATCAATTTTCTCCTAAAATATTGGGTGTTTTTGTTTTTAAAAAAATAGAAGAAGATATATTAAAAATAGAAAATGAAATTAAAAACATACTTAACAAAATTAATTAATTTTTATCAAAGGTTTTTATCTCCATTTATTATAAAATTTTTAGAATATTTTGGTTTATTGAGGAACAATTCTTGTGTTTTTTATCCTTCATGTTCAGAATATACGAAAGAGGCTATTAAAAAATATGGTATTTTAAAGGGTTTTTCTCTCGGGTTTTTCCGTATTCTCCGTTGTCACCCTTGGCAAAAAAATCATATTGATCCACTGAAGTAATTATCAATTACGAATTACGAATTACGAATTAAAAAATGCATTTGAATTTCAATTCGTAATTGATCATTCGTAATTTGTAGTTGAATCACTTTTCATACTTGCCTCGTAGTAAATTTTGCTAAAAATTTCACTTCGGGGTAGAATGGGAGGATGTTAACAAATATTTGGGATACTGTTTTATATGGGCCACTTTTAAACGCATTGGCCTTTTTAGTTTCTATTGTTCCAGGTGGGGATGTGGGTATAGCTGTTATTATACTTACTTTAGTTGTTAAAACAGTTTTATTTCCGCTTTCACAAAAATCTATTGAAAGTCAAATAAAAATGAATTTACTTGCCCCAGAGCTTAAAAAGATAAAAGATAGTGGAGCGAGTAAAGAAGAACAAGCTAAACAGACTTTTGAACTTTATAAACACCATAAAACTAACCCTTTTTCTGGTTGTCTTTTGGTTTTAATTCAAATACCTATAATTTTTGCATTGTATTATGTTTTTATGAAAGGGATAGACATAGAAAGTGGTTTACTTTATTCTTTTATAAAAGCCCCAGAACACATAAATATGGTTTTCTTGGGGATTCTTGATATTAGTCAGAAAGGTTTATTAGTTTTAGCTTTACTTGCAGGAATATCTCAATATTTTCAAGCGCTCCTTATGCCCAAACCAGCTATTATAGATAAACCTACTGGTTCTTTTCAAGAAAACTTCACTAAAAGCATGCAGACACAAATGAAATATGTTTTTCCATTTGTGGTTGCTTTCATTGCTTACAGTGTTTCTGGTGCGGTTGCATTATATTGGATTACAAGTAATATATTTGCCATAGGTCAGCAAATTTATGCGAACAAAAAGAGGAAATTAGCTTTAGGGGTGGTAGACAAAGGACAGTCCTTTGGGAAACTCTCTTAAGGGCTGTCCTTAAATACAATGGATAAAGTTGAAATGCAAAATTTAATAAAAGAGCTTGTTGAAAAAACTACTATATCTGTAAGTAAAATTTCTGTTGATGAAGACAAACCCTCTTCTTTTAAGTCGAACAGTGATAAAACTACTTGGTTTTCAGTAGAAGTAAGCCAACCTCATTTTTTTTGGGAACGTGGGGGTGAAGCACTCAATGCACTTAACCATATTGTTCGTAGAATAGTTGAAGCTAAAACTCCAAAAGAAGTAGAGGGGAATACATCTATACAGGAAGGTTTAGGAATTTTAGTTGATATAAATGGTTTCCAAAAAAAGCGTGTAGAAAATATTCATGCAATAGCACACATGATGGCTGAACGAGCGAGATATTTTAAATCAAATATAGAAGTTGATCCAATGTCTGCTTTTGATCGCAGAATAGTGCATGAATTTTTATCTGATGCGACAGATTTAAAAACCGAATCACAAGGTGAAGGACTTTCTCGTCGTGTAGTCATAAAATATATTGGGGCTATCTAGAATAAAAACTCTTTCTTGGTACAAGTTTTTGATAGACACGCATATCTGCAAGCTTGCAGATTGCTATGCTCGTCGCTCAAGAAAATAATAATCGGAATACCTCTTTTATTTTCTAAGCTCCTGCGCAATGTCTCTCAAAAACTGTACCCACGACGAGTTTTTTATTCTTATATAAAGTAAAGAAACAACTTTTTAAGGGGTTTGGCGAGTGTCGACGAGCCAATTTCAGGATTTTTTAAGCTTCAAAAAATCCGTACCGGCAAAAAGTTAGTTTCTTTACTTTATATCTAGCTCCCAGAGATAAGAATCTTTTTTATTTACAAAAAATAAGTAATTTTGACCTTCATCCATATTAAGTTTTACTGCATCCACCTCTTCCCCACCTTCGATTGTGATTGGGTCTAATATTATTGTTGTATTTCCACTTGTTGCATCTATTTTCCATATTTCATCTGAAAAAGAAACTTCACCTTGGTACCAAGAATCAGGATATCCTGTTTGATTAGTATATTTGGGTACAGCACAATAGATGATATCACTTGCCATTCCCCAGACACATTTTTCAGGTAAAGTTTTTATTCCCAGAAAACTAGAACTTCCTGTATCTATATCAAAAATACCTAACGATAAATTATTATTACCATAGAGAACCAATTTTCCATTAGGACTTGTAAGTGTTGTTAATCCATTTATTCCACCTAGAATTTTATTGAAATCTTTTCTTTCTGGATTAATAGCATACATAAACCCCGGAACATTAGAAGAAGGCTTGGTTGTGATAGTAATCATTTTATCATTAGGCCAGAAAGATAACCATTCTCTAAAAGGAGAATCAAATACTTGGACTTTTGTATTAGTTGATAATGATAGCGTCACACCTATAGCATTCTCTCCCGTATTAAATAGATAAAATATTTTTGAAGCATCAGGTGACACACTCATATCGGAAATATTTTCTGGTAAAAAAGAACCTCTTACTTCATCTGAACTTGTTGTGTCACCTCCTAGAACTTCTTTAGGTAGTGTTCTTAAAAATGTTTCTATGGTATCGTTGCTTTCTTTTAAATATCTCATAATGACAGATTCTCCCTTATTTCCAAAATACGCTTCATACACTTTTGGTATAGTCGTAGAAGAAAAAATACGTTCATCCATTTTATCTGCGAAGGTTTGATAAATATTTCCTGTAATTTTATTTACATATCGTAATGTTGGTACAAATTCAGTTGATGGTGGAATTGGTTTTATAAGTCGCCCTCTTTCGTCTAATTGTTCTGCTTGGGCTACTATTTGCTCATCTTTAAATCTTTCTTTCATATACACTCCATAGCCGGCTATAGGAAAACTAGAAACTTTTTTTAGTATTAGATCAGTTATATCTGTTTCAGTTGGTTCATATCCTGAAATGTCGGTTGGTGGTGTTTCGTCTGTTGGTGTTGTATTTTTACTTTTACCGAATGGCAAAAAGTCTACAAAAAAGTTTGTACCTCCTCCCGTGTCGTCTCCATTTTGGTTTGTTGGTTGGTAGAAATAGAAGAATCCCAAAATACTAGCCATAATAACTACGAGAACTATTATTAATAATATGATATTTCTTTTTGACATATAATGTTTAAATCGTATTTGTAACTAAAATTCTTTATATAAGTATTATACTACAATTAATTATATTAATAACTACGAGAACCATTATTAATAATGTAA
>PFRK01000019.1 GCA_002788475.1 Candidatus Nomurabacteria bacterium CG_4_9_14_0_2_um_filter_32_10
GTTCTAGTTTCTAGTCACTAGCACCTAGCTACTAATTCTACGTCTTACTTTCTTTTCTCTTACCTGATGCCATCGTCTTTCTAACATTACCTCTGACAGTTCTAGAATTTGTTTTTGTTCTTTGTCCTCTAACTGGTAATCTCTTCATATGTCTAACTCCTCTATAAGTTTTAATATCTTTCAATCTTTTTATATTTCCAGAAATTTCTCTTTTTAAATTTCCCTCAATTTTCATTCCTTCAATAATTGCACGAATTTTATTCTCTTCCTCTGGAGTTAAATCTTTTGCTTTTTTACCTACATCTATACTAACTTGTTTCAAAATTTTTCGAGCAGTTGGAATACCAATACCAAAAAGAACTGTTAAACCAATTTCGAGTCTCTTTTCATCTGGTACTGTTATTCCTAATATTCTCATAAATTATTGTTTTTGTTTATGCTTAGGATTAGAACAAATAACACGTAAATGCCTCTTACGTTTAACCATTTTACAATTATCACATATTTTTTTTACAGTTGATCTAATTCGCATAATTGATTTTTACTCACAAGACAAAAAGAAGGGGGAAACCCTTATTTTTCAATGTTTAAAACTTTTCATAAACCGTAGTTAGTATAATACACCATTCTTAAAAAAATTACAACCTATTTACCGGCAGGCAGGCATTTTTATAATCTCTTAATTATTCTTCCTTTCCCCCCATAAGAATCCAGTACGACTTCAACTGAATCCCCTATTAAAACTTTAATTCTATGCATCCTCATTTTGCCTGAAAGATACGCCAAAATTTCTTTATCATCTTGTATTTTTACTCTAAACAAAGTAGAGGGCAGTGATTCGGTGACAACCCCTCTTGTAGTTATTAATTTTTCCTGCCTACCGGCAGGCAGGTCATTTTTTGGATCACTCATTAAGATAATTAATCTTACTAAATTAATAAACCTAAGTCAATCCAAAATAAGTTTTCAAAACTTTCTTTACTTTTTGAATATTCTTAGTATCTAATTCCCCAATTTTACCAAGAACTACTGCTTTATCAAGTGTAGCAATTTTTATAGTTTTTATTATCGAATTTAATTTAAGCCCTGTATTTTTAAAATCTTTATTTTTTTGATCAATAAAAATATCAAATTTATAGATCTTGTTTTGATAAATAGAAGAAATAAAACAAACTGTAATATCATCACCTTTATTCTGTACTCCAAGAACAAGAGCCGGACGAACTTTATTACCGGATAAATCTGTAAATGGAAAAGGTGTTAAGATTATATCACCCAATTTATGCATATTTATTCTTTACATCTTCAATTGAATAAATTTCAGGTTCATTAACTAGAAAATCAAAACTCTTAGAATAAGCGTTAATATTTGTTATTTCAGAAAGTTTTCCATTCCAAAACGCTGGAAAAGGAATAAGAACAACCTCGGGAACATTTCTGCGTCCTATGACAATAGATTTGCGACTTGTAGATACAATATTTACAAGATCACTTATTCTTTCTCTGGCTTCTGTTGTTGAAAGTGTTTTTATATTCATAGTGATATTGTACAAAATGTACAAATTAAAAACAATGCCATCTGTGGATAACTTTCCCAATATACGCTATAGCTGATATGGAGATTAGTATACTTCCTGTTGATAGCATTTCTCACAATAAACAATCTCAGGACGTTCAGGAGAATAAGAAGTTTTTATATCTTTTTTACATTTAACACAAATACGATTAAAAATTTTTGGTGATAGATGTTTAGTTAGACGCTGGTAATGACGACAATTAGGACAATACTCTGGAATTGGAATTTTTAGTTTCCTATATAAAGATAATTCATCAAGTATTATTTTGAAAGCTAAAGTACATTGAGTTTCGATTTTTCCTTTATTTTTACATTCTATGATTTCATTACAAAAATCATCTTCTATTTCTTCTATGTTGTCTGGTATCTCACCTATCTTGATAGTTGGAATATAATTCCTTGTTTCTGACTCAAAAAATTTAAAACCTAAATTAATAATCTGTTCTTTATTCTTTGGATAAAATTCTTGGGCAATAGTTTCATTATAAGCGAATGGTGATAAATCGACTGGAAAAAACTCTCCATATTTATAGATGATTCCTCTCTTGTCTATATATGGGTTGTTATTCATATCTTCTTTTATTTTTTTAATTAACTTCAGATATTCTTCTTTAGAATATTGTTTATTCAAAATACAATATTTTTTACTTTTTAAACTTACACAACCAAAAAGGTTTTGAGAACTTTTACAGAGATCAGTATAATAAGTATAAGTTGAGGAATCAGTAATGTTTGCAAAAAAACAATTTGCTACTTCTTCACAACCTATTGTTTCATATACATGATTACTACTACCCATCCCATAACAATCAGAAATATCCTTACTAGAAAAAACCCAAACAGAATTTCGAGCATTTTCTAACTCAAAACCATCAAAAACATAAAAACAATCTTTCGAATTTATTAAATAATTACCAATAGAATTCGTACAATTTACTAATTCTAACGCTCTATGAATTTGTCTAAGTGAATATTCTTTAAATTTATTTTCTAATTCCTCTACTATAATACGACTACCTAAATCTAAAGAATTTATTTTTTCTTTATATGAATCCTTAGATAATTTTTCTCCAAAATAAATATAATTTGCTGAACGTAAATTTGTACCACCAAAACAATTTTGGCAATTACGACTAGAAAAAATATACATAGAATCAATAATAGCTTCTGAATCAAAAATATGTGCACTGTTATAACTTTTTTCAACATTAACTGAATCATACATTAACTCAGAAAAATGGGTATAAGTTGCATCTAAACTATTCTTAATCGTTTTCGTTCTTCCAACATAAAAAGCATTTTCACTATCTCGTAAAGCAAAAGATAAATAAGTATTTTTATTAAAATAAGATTGATTAGTATATTCACTTTTAGTTGAAGCCACCACCCAAATAGCCAAACGTGGAACTTTTTGCATTAAATTTTTAAGCTGATTAAAAAACGGAATGGAAGGATCATAATTTAAACCATAACTCAATGGGTCCCAAGCATCACTATACCAGCACTCATAGCAAAAAACAGGGAAAATTGTTTTTTCTGGATAAAGTCCAATAATATTTTTCCCACATAAATCACATTTTCTTTTATATAAAGTCCGTTCATTCCTCCAAATAAATCTCCTTTGAGCCCTACACTCTGGACAAAAAGTCGGAGGAGGTACTTTTATTTTTTCATAAAAATTAAAATCTTCTGACTCAATAGTGAATTGAACCTTACAGTTTTGACACACCACATTTTGTGATTTGTAGTCCATGATTTTTTACAACCTGCCCCGTAGTGAACTTTGTTCTACTTCATGGTTCTGACAGTTTTTTATCTCCATTTTAGTACCAAAAATTATTTTGGATAATTCACAATAATTTCTATATTTTCACTTTTTTCAGGAAAAGAAGATTTCCAAAAAGGACGAATCACTAATACAGCAGAATCAATATTGGGATATTGTACTAAAACTTGGTTGAAATCACTCTTTTTTTTACTCAACAAATCAGTAGCAAATTTTGTTTCGTCAACTTTCCAAATAATTTTAGGAGAACCCGATAAAGTAAAATCTATATTTTTTACATCCACGAAAGAAATATCTTCTTTGTCTATCAAAGAGAAAACTAAATCCCTAATATTTGGCATATAAATTTCACTCCCATCATACTCATCAATAATATCTCCCGCTATTTTTTTTGTTAATTTTTTTTCATCAAAGAGAAATCCAAAAAGTGTACCTTTAATATTTACTGATGTATTACCATCTTTATCAGGAGTAAAATTAACATTTTGATCATCAATATCAAGAAATACCGCATCTTTAAATAAAATAAAACCACTTGGAATTTGATCTGTAACTTTTTTTAAAAGTTTAGTTTCTAATATAGTTTTAAGCTCACTTACTGCAATAGTTTTATCAAGTGAAGACACAAGAGAAGACTTCCCTTTAAATCCACCAGTTATGTCCCCTTTCGACCTCGCATAGAATTTTGAATATTTAGGTGTACCTTTGAAACCAAAAATCTTAAAATCAAGTGGAGTACTATTATATTCATCTCCTGTCCCTGCTCCATAGATACCAACCTCAACACTTCCTGGTTTATCATCTTTCGTTATTCCAGGCACTACTATTTTTTTATTTGTTTTATAAATTTTTCCGTTGGATCCTTCTAACCGAGTATCTATATCAAGTGTTTGAGGAGAAGAACTAAAAGAATTATAAATTAAAACAATACCTTGAGCTGCTACAGCTACATCTTTTTCTTCTCCACCTTGAATCACTTTTTTTTCTTCTCCAGAAATAACTACTAAATCAAAAGAAAAACTTTCTGTATTTGAATTTTTGATAGCAGATAAACTAGTGTTTAAAGAAACATCTTTTACCTTAGGAATTACTGTGATTTTAGCTCCAGAAAATAAAAAGGAAAGAGCAAAAAGAAGAAATATCACAGAAATTAATGCTACAAAATAAATCCTATATTTAGATCCTTTACTATTCTTTTTTATATCATCAGGAATTTTTTCCTTTCCTCCACCTGTAAATTGAGAAGTAGGTCTTTCTCTTATAGAAGTTTTTACCCTTACCATATCTTGTAGTAAAATTTTTGTCATAATTATATCTTAACAAACAAAACGATTAATATAAATAGATTCAATAATAATGAATGGATCCCGAATTATACTGTCCCCAATTACATCAGCTCTACTAAAAACACTGTTAGAAGGTTTAAAAGCTGTAATACCATGAAGCATTGGAACATCTAAAAAAATAATTTTAAATTCAGATTCAGTTATAGTATATTGATTAAATTGTTCAGTTTTAATAATTTCTGAGAAAAAATCTATTAAATCTTGATCTACTGTAATAAAAATAGTTGAAGGAACAGAAATATCATTAGAAAGATTAACTAAAGCTTGTTGAAAACCATTAAGCCACTCAGTTTTTAATTTACTTATAACTGGTTCTAATCTCTTCTCAACAGATTCTACTGCATGTTTGTCTTTATAAAGAGAAATAAATGATTTTGCTTCACTTAAAGTATAACTCAAACTATCTGCAACTCCTCTTATCATAAAATTACGTCCTAAAGGATATGAAATAGACTCACTCAAGACATCCTTCTTTACTAAAGAAATGTCTGTCACTTCTCCAGCAATATCAACTAAAAGAAAATTTTCTTGATGCATAAACATATCTCGTGCCACAGTAAAAGATGCCATCGTAAAAGAAGAAAATTTTACATCCTCAGAATGAAAATGCCTAGATATCGCTCCTACCATCTTTTTTAATATTTTATCTTCACTCATTGAAATAAAAACAACCATCTCAATTTTCTTTACTTTTTTATCAAATGGCTCATCTGTCACATAACCATTCAACATAGTTTTCATATTTTTAAATTCAATCATACGAGCCTTTTCATCAGAATGAGAAAATTTATTCAAATGTTCTTCTTCAAAAAGACTTATTTCTTTCTGAATCAAACTATCAGCAAGTTTTGAGGTAAATAAAAATGATGTATTTTTTTCAAGTTTAATAACTCTAGTTTGAGAAGCGTACCAAGGTGATGAAAGAACACAAAAAATTTTAGACGGTTTACCGATACCCATTATACATATTCTACTGGCTACAACTTCAAGTGACTTTAAAGTTAAAAATAAAAATCTTTCAGTATTAATTTTTTCCTCAAGAATTATAGGTTCACGAATAGATAAAATTATTTTAGGAATTCCAAATTTTTGTATCTCAAAGACCGCACCTCCAACAGAAGAAGAACCAATATCAAAAACTAACGCTAATTCTTTTTCTTCTTTTGGTTTAGAAAAAATCCCCATAATTATAATTATATCATAAAAGTACAGCTTTTATACGCCTAATACCAGCAGAGACAGCTTCTTCTTTAAGAATTTTAAAATGCTTGGGCGCTTCATTGGTGCCACCCAATTCAGATGTATTTTTTACATGAGGTCCTCCACAAAATTCTTTAGAAATTTGGTTTCCATCTTTGTCTTCTATAAAATAAACAGATACAATTTCAGGATATTTTGTCCCAAATTCCATTTCTGCACCTATTTTTTCTGCTTCTTTAAGAGGTATTTCTCGATGGATTACATCAAGTTTAGTTTTTATCTTATTATTAACAAAACCTTCTACTTTTTTCTTTTCTTCATCTGTTAATTTATGATCACAAAGAAAATCCATACGTAAACGTTCCTCTGTAATATTACTTCCTTTTTGTTTTATATTTTTATCAACAATAGCCTGTAACCCAGCAAGTAATAAGTGATGTGCAGTATGAAGACAAATAGTTTTTTCGTTATGATTCGCCAATCCACCTTTAAACATTCCAGTAGAAGATGTCTGAGAAAGCTTCTGGTGTTTTATCATTTTTTTATCAAAATCTTCAAGATCTATTTTTATCTTTTTCTCTTTAGCCAATTCAAGTGTTAATTCAATTGGGAAACCATAAGTAGTTGCTAAAATAAAAGGATCAATATTTTTTTTAAATTCTTTCATACCTCTTTCGAGTGTCTCACGAAATTTATTTTCTTCTTTTTTAATTTCATCTTTATCATCTAAAATATAAACATATTTATATTTTTTTACATTTTCATTAATTATATTCTCTAATGATTCTTTTGAAAATCTAACAGCACGACGAATCAATCTTCTTAAAACATAACCACGACCAGTATTTGAAGGTAAAATACCATCTGAAATAATAAATAATGCGGCTTTTATATGATCTACTATAATACGTTCCTCTTTTGTTTTTTCATTATTAAACAAATCTGTTTCATAAACACTTTTCTTTTTCTGAACAATTGAAACTAACCTCTCAAAACCCATTCCTGTATCAATCCCTAAAACTGGAAGTTTAGTTAATTTTACTTCCCCTTTATCTAATTTTTCACGAGATCCATCACAAAAATATTCATTAAAAACAATATTCCAAATTTCTACATCTTCACCATCAGCATTTTTACAATAAATTTCTGTCGTAGGACCACAAGGACCACTATCTCCCGTTGGACCCCAAAAAACATCATCCATTCCTTCTTCACGTATATCTATTACTCCAAGAGATTGCCAAACTTTTTTTGACTCCTCATCTTTTTTTATAGAACCAAGACCTTTAAAAAAGGTTACGTAAGAAATTTCTAAATCCATTTCTTTCGTTATAAAATCATATGTATAAATAATAGCTTCTTTTCTTCCATAACCACCAAAAGAAAAATTCCCGAGCATTTCAAAAAAAGTAAGATGAGAAGAATCACCAACTTCATCTATATCTCCTGTACGTATACATTTTTGAACAGTCGTAATATTCAAACTACCAAAATCTTTTTCTGCATCTTTTGGATGAGTATAATATTCTTTAAATTGTTGCATCCCAGCAGTGGTAAAAAGCACAGAAGGGTCATTTTCTGGTACTAGTGAAGATGAAGGGATTATTTTATGTCCACGATCCTCAAAAAATTTTAAAAATCTTAATCGAATTTTACTTGATTCCATCCAGTTAGAAATTTATCTTAATTAATAATACTTAACTTTATATCCCGTTTTTCAATCTTTATGTTATTTCTAACGGGATTTTATATAAAATAATTATTTAATTTCCTCTTTAATTAAATTATTATCAGAAATCTTTCTTATTGGTTTTTCTAAAATATTCATAACCACAAAAATAAAGAGTACTAAAATAGTTGAAACAATTGCTAAATTAAAAAGTCCAAAACCTGCAGCCATACCAATACCAGCAGTAACCCAGAGCCCCCCTGCTGTAGTAAGTCCTCTTGTTTGAGAATCTCTAAACATTATCATTCCAGCGCCAATAAAACCTATACCTACAACTATATTAGAAGCAATCATTACAGGATTAAAACCTGGAAAGTTTATATATTTTTCTGCCATCATTTCAGAAATTATAATAAAAACAGCCGCACCCATAGAAACAAGGGCATGCGTCTTCATACCAGCTTCTTTATGTACAAAAACACGTTCAGCTCCTATAAGCATTCCTAAAATCACCGCTACTGTTAATTTTAAAATAAAATCACCATTTTCTATAAAAAATTGTTCCATATGTATATTATATAACAACTCCCCCACCTAAACAAATATCTTTGTCATATATAACACAAGATTGACCAGAAGCAACCAGTATCGGTTTTTCAAATACCACTTGTGCAAAGTTCGACTTTGCACACTTTATTTTGCAAGATAAAAATTCTCCATGATAACGAATTTGTGCTGTGTAATCTTTATCTTCTTTTGGAATTTCAGAAATCCAGTTTGTATCTTTAATTTTAAAATAAAAATTTCCTAAATTCTTAAGGTCAGCCTTTTTTGAAGATTTAAGGGCCAACCTTTGAAAATTTTTATCTTGTGACGCATATAAAATATTTTTCTTAATATCTTTACCAACAATATAATAAGCTCCATCTTTCGAACCTTTTTTTGTAATAACAAAACCATGACGTTCTCCTAAAGTATGAAAAACTACACCATAGTGATAACCAATAACTTTTAACTCTTTAAGGTCTGGCCTTTCCCCACTGGAGGCAAGTACAACTTTTCCTTTTTTCTCTTTAATATAATGTTTCAAAAAATCTTTCAAATCTACTGCTCCTAGAAAACAAATACCTTGGCTATCTCTTTTTTCTGCAACAGGTAAATTAAATTTTTTCGCAAGTTTTCTAACTTCAATCTTTTTTAAATAACCAATTGGAAACAAAATTCTTTTTAGTTGTTCTTGTTTTAATGTCCAGAGAAAATAACTTTGATCTTTAGAAGGATCGACACCTTTTTGTAAATAAAAATTTTCTAATTCCTTAAGGTCAGACCTTTTTAAGGATTTAAGGTCTGGCCTTTTAAAATTTTTATTTTGCGCATAATGCCCAGTCGCCACATAATCTGCCCCCATAGCAATTGCCTTTTTTAGAAAAGCACCAAATTTCACTTCTTTGTTACACATCACATCAGGATTTGGTGTTCTCCCTATTTTATATTCAGCGATCATATAGTCTGCAACTTCTTTCTTATATATATCTGCTAAATCAAAAGTCAAAAATGGAATATCTAAATGTGCTGCGACTCTCATAGCATCGAGTCTTTCTTCTTCTTCGTTACATTTTAAAAAATCTGGATGCCAAGTACGTATAAAAACCCCAACGACTTCATAGCCCTGTTTTTTAAGTATTGCAGCACTCACTGCAGAATCAACGCCACCTGATAAACCAACAAAAACTGTTTTCTTCTTCATATTTATTCAAAATATAAAATAGTACTTTTTTCGACATACGCTATGACAAGATACATAATGACATCAGGTTCGTGTGCGAGTCGTGAAAAAGTAACTATTTTATATTTTGAATTTTAATTCTACAAACTCATAAGCTTTTTGTAAAGCTCATATGTGGCATAAGCATCTGAAAGAGCACCATGAGGATGCTCATTCTTTATACCAAAATACTTACATAACTCACGTAGAGAAAAATGTGTGACACTTTTATTTTTATGCAACTTAGCCCAAGCAATAGAAATTGTATCTAATTTGTGATAATGCATATTATTTTTAAATTTAGTTTTTATAAAAGCAAATTCTAAAAATCCTGAATCAAAAGAAACATTTTGCCCAATCATAATACAATCTTTAACTTTTTTAGAAAAAATTTTCATACCATCTTTTAAACTAATAGCATTATCCCAATTGATGGGATCATAATGAATAACTCTAAGAGACACAGGATTAGCATTCTCTATATTTTCTGACTTTATTTTTAATTCAAATTTTTCAATTATTTTAAGTTTCGGTGTTGTTATTACACAACCAATTTCAATAATCTCATGTTTCATTACATCAAGTCCAGTAGTTTCTATATCTATAAAAGCTAAATTGTGTTTTTGCATATATTTTTTATTTTAAATATTTTAATTTATTAATTTTATGCTCTACAAAAGTCTTAGCAAAATGAATATTACCTTCTTTGTCATGTAGATAATAAAGATAATTAGAAATTTCTGGATATATTGCAGCTTCAATAGATTTTATCCCTGGGTTAGAAATTGGATATTTAGGTAATCCTTTTGTTTTATAAGTACTAGGTTCTGCATCTACCTGAAGAGGCATACCTATAGAAAGTCTCTTCCATAAAATTCCGGAAATAAGCTTTCTATCAATATCTCCCTTTGATTCTTCTTCAATAAGAGAAGCCATAGTTATAATTTCATTCTCTGTCTTACCAATTGAAATTATTTTAGATCTTAAAGGTAATATTTTTCTTTCATAATTATTACTCATAACAGATAATACATCTTTTTCATTATCTGTAGTAAAAAAGAAATATGTATCTGGAAAAAGATAACCCTCTTTAACACCTGCTTCTAATAAAAAAGTTTCTTCATTAAAATTCGGTAGTTTTAAAACAAAAACTTTTGAAATATCAGATACATTAAAACCTTCTGGAATCGTTACTTTAACTGGAGCTAAATGTCTTTCACCTGTTGATACACGTCTAGCAACCTCAAAAACAGAAGCTTTATTTTCAAATAAATAATCTCCTGACGCTATATATTTTTCACCTCCAAAAATTATTACAAAGGTTTCAAAAGTAACTCTTGAACGAATTATATTATTCATTTTCAAATCTTTAGAAATAGATCTCAAACTTGAACCTTCTTCTATATTAATAATAGTCCCTACTAGAAAATCACTAGGTGGGCTAAAAAATAAAAAATTAAAAAATACTAAAAATATGATTGCCCCAAATAAAAAAGAAAAAAATTTCTTTTCAAAAAATTCTATCTTATTTAATTTAGACAATTTCTGTCCAAACTTATTACTTGTTGGAGATAAATTCAACATCCCAGTACTAAAATTTTAAATTATTAATAATAGTGGTCATTTTTTTGCCTAAAAATTTAGTACGGGACAAGTAAATTACATCGGCAAATTTGTAGGCGGAGCAGCTTCTTTTGATTCTATACGTTCAAGAGTAGGAACTTTCAATATCTGACCAGGGAAATGCCAGAGAGTTGCTATTTCTTCAATATTCAAAACAAAAATATGGTGATGAAAAAAGTTAGGAAAGATAAATGGCGAAATAGGCCAAGGTAGACGAATCTTATGTCGCATTGGTGGATGAAAAAATTCTCTCTCCCTATATTCTAAAAGCATTCTATCTGCTAAATGCGTAATTGTGGATCTAGTAGCAGGTATAAAAGAAGAAAGAGTTTTTTCTCCAGTAGCAAAAGCGTCTGATTGAGTCGAATTATAACGAGCAAGTTCGTTTGAATAAGGTGCAGCATACTGACGAAATATTAGACGCATATTTCTTCTATTATTCATATTAAATACTTCTTTTTTTGCAACATAGCATATTCTGATTCCAGTATCAAAACCAATTTTCAAAAATTTTCTAGCTGCTCCTTTTATCATTTCATCCATAAAACTTGGAGCACGAACCTCTTTACTGAACCCTCCTGTCGGATCTCCTTCTGCTCTAACACGTGAACTTGTAAATTCTTCTAAAGATCTTCTAACTACCATTTCTGATTCTTTTACCCAATCATGAGTTTTCTGCCAAAAATGTGCATGTTCAGGAAATTTCTTTTTAGAAGGAGTAATAACAATCTGCATCCACATTTGTTCTCCTTTTCCTATTGAACCAAAAAGTTCTACCACTGGAGAAATAGGGTCAATCTTGTATTCTTCTTTTGGATCTTTATCTAATCCAAAATCAACATAAGTCTTAATAGGAAATGCATCTGGTTTTGTTAATTTAAATTCACATCCCCATAAATTATATTTACTGTCAGCAGTAATTTTATCCACTGCTAAAGTATAATCCTCTACTTCTTTCACTTGTGCTTGAGGATATTGTGCATACATTTGAGTCTCTACCAAACCTTTCAAACGCGAAGGTACACGTATATAAAAATGAACTTGTCCATCAATAGAAACTATCTCCAAAGAAAACCAAAACCAAACTGCACCTATCCAGTAGGACTCAATTCCACTTTTATTACTAGATTGATATAAAGCACTAGATAAGAAAAGTTCCATAGCTTTAGGAGATCTTAAGACATCTCTTGGAGGAACTATTTCAAGTAAAACCCATTCAATCCCAGATATAAAATTTGCCTCTACATAATGCAACCAAAAAGCGTGAGCAGTATATGCCAAAACTGCTGTACCAGCGATAGGTAAAATAGCTAGAAATATTTTATAAGCCCAAAAAGCTATTATATCAAATTGAAAAATAAGATAGCCAAAAATTAAAATCAACAAAAAAGGCCAATGTCCTTTTACTTCATCAGAAAACTTATCCATACACTATATTTTAGTATAAAAAGCAAAATAAATAAAGCAAAGTTATACTAAAGTATAAAGACCATTTTTATTTTTTTTAAAGTATTTTATATTTACAAGATTGACTAGTATAGTATTCTTTTTAAAATATCTTTCCTTCATTACTTTTTCCACTACAGCATCTTTAGAAAGTGGACCTTCTCTTTTTAAAATATCTCGAATAACTTCTCTAGCAATTCCAGTTTTATATCCCCATTCAGCTAATGCATAAAGCCCACGTCCAACAAGAACAAATCGAGAATCTTTTATAAGTTCATTATGACAAGTAGCATAGTGTGTCTTTCTTCCAAAAGTTTTAGAAATAGAATCTGCAACTTCTCTAAAATGCATTGGTGATCCATGTTTTCTCATAACAAGAAATGCATAATCTTTTACTCCACGTGTATGAATATTTGGTGAACTTGTTTTTCCCCATTCACCCAACGGATTTTTAGAAATAGTTTTAGACATGGAAAGCCATCTCTTTGCTATTTCTTCATTTTTATATTGTTCTGCTATCTCTTTCATTTGATCAAAAAACTTTTTGATCATCTCTGTTTCTAATATTAAATCTTGGTCATTTAAACTTGCATAAAGTTTTCTCAAAGAATCATGCACCTTGTCTGCCATTTCATCATCCACACTCCAACGAGTTTTGAAATGATTATCTTCAGGATGTTTCTTAAAAAAATCTCCAAGTGTCAAATAAAAATTAATATGATTTTGAATATTTTTATCTTTTGAAATATGTAACAATAATTCATGTTCAGATACAATTGATCCTAATGAATGTATTAGTCTTTTAAGTTCATTAAAAACTTCTTGCTCTGCCTTAAAAGCAGAAGATTTTTTTATCAACTTCAAAGCTACATCCTCTATTTGACGAACACGTTCTCTTGTAATATTATATTTCTTTCCTATCTCTTCAAGAGTTTTCTTTTCTGCATCAACAGTCAAACCAAAACGATTCATAATAACATCGCGTGTACGATCTTGAAGATGAGAAGTTATTTTTTTAGTGATTTGTTTAGGTTTGAAAGATATTATTGACATAAATTTATTTTATAACCTACCAATTAATTTAATAGATAAATTTTCTTAACAAAATATTAAACTTTTACTCTTTATATAATACACCTTCATTAACTTAACGTCAACTATATGTACTAATCCATAAAATATGCTAATTCATTCTTTTATTTTTTTCTCTGTGCTCTAACTCGATCAATTTCAGTTAGATATTTTTTACGAATTCTTACTGATTTTGGAGTAATTTCTAAATATTCATCGCTATTCATAACTTCAAGGCCTCGTTCAATACTCAAAACAAAAGCTGGATTCAGATATATTGCTTCATCTGTACCTGATGCTCTCATATTAGTAAGCTGTTTACCTTTAGTAGGGTTTACTGACATATCGTCTCCTTTTAAGACATTACCAATAACCATCCCTTCATATACCTCTGTACCATGCTCAATATACATTATACCACGTTCCTGTAAATTTGCAAGAGCAAAAGTTACAGCTTTACCTCCTACCATAGAAACCATAGAACCATATTCACGTTTTTTTATTTCATCAGCATATTTTTCGAAACTAGTAACTCGAGAAGACATTATACCCTCACCTTTTGTATCTATTATAAATTCTCCCCGATAGCCTAATAATCCACGAGTTGGTATATCAAAAATAATTCTTGCGATACCATGTTTTTCTACCATATCTTTCATAATACCTCTTCTTTTATTTATTTTTTCTATAACTGTACCAGAAAATTCCATCGGAACATCAATTACTAATTCTTCATAAGGTTCTGTGTTAATACCATCTTTTTCTTTTATAATAACTTCTGGCTGAGAAACTTGCATCTCAAATCCCTCACGACGCATATTTTCCAATAATATAGCGACATGAAGCTCTCCTCTACCATAAACCTTAAAGAATGAAGGTCCCATTTTGTCTCCTTGATCTGGAGAAAAATCAACTTTTAACCCTACGTTTATTTCAAGTTCTTTTTCTAGCCTTTCTTTTATTTGTCTTGATGTAACATATTTCCCTTCACGACCA
>PFRK01000016.1 GCA_002788475.1 Candidatus Nomurabacteria bacterium CG_4_9_14_0_2_um_filter_32_10
CGCGGAGCGTGGCAAACCGTTGCAAATTCAGCCCTTTCAGCCTCGCCGGCAGGCGAGGCGACCGCACCGCAGGTGCGTAAAACTTCCGAAAACTCTGAAATTGTAAATTGGCGGAGCCGGGGAGATTCGAACTCCCGAGGGGTTTTGAAGCCCCTGCGACTTTAGCAAAGTCGTACGTTAGACCGCTCTGACACGGCTCCTTTTGTCTAATTACTCTAACATATCTTTAGTATTTTTCCATTCTCACTACAAAAACTATATTTAGCATTGCAAGCAGCTTTCTGTTATACTCTTTTAATAAAAGGAGGCGTGACCGAGTGGTTTAAGGTAGCGGTTTACTAAACCGCCGTTCCCTAATCGGAACCGTGAGTTCAAATCTCACCGCCTCCGCATGAATCTTGCGGATAGACTTGAAACAAAATTTCGCTTAGATATAAATCAGAAAAAAGCTCTAAACAAGTTAAAACTTTTTTCTGTTACCGATTTACTTTTTCACTTCCCTGTCAGATACAACGACACGAGTGAAGCAAAACAAATCTCAGAATTAATTCCTGGTGAAGTCACAACAGTTTTTGGAAAAGTTTCAAAATTAAAAACTAAAAAAAGTTTCCGTTCTAAAATTCCAATGGCTGAAGGTGAAATAGAAGATTTATCAGGAAAAATAAAAATTACTTGGTTCAACCAAGCTTATCTAGCAAAAATGCTCCACGATGGGGAAAATGCAAAATTAACTGGTCATGTGACCAAAGGAAAGTATGGCCTATATTTAGCCAATCCAGAATTTGAAAAAACTCCGGATATAGATTCGCCTGATAGTTTATTTAAGAAAAATGATTCAGAAAACACTGGATTCTCCTACCCTATTTATCACGAGACAAGGGGCATCACTTCCAAATGGTTTTATCATGCTATAGAAAAAATATTGAGAGAAAAAACATTAGATAATATAGGAGATTATATTCCAGAAGATATTTTAAAAAAATATAATCTACCAACACTTAAAACATCTTTGATATGGATTCATAAACCTAAAAATAAACGTGATGCAGAATCTGCCAGAAAAAGATTCGCATTCGAAGAAGTTTTTTGTATTCAATTAGAACGTCAACACGATAAATTTGAATATAGAAAAAATAAATCTTTTCAAATCAAAACTGATATAAATCAATTTGTATCTCGTTTTCCTTTCACCCCAACTAACTCACAAAAAAAATCAATCGAAACTATTCTCAATGATATGGCAAAAGATTTTCCAATGTCTAGACTCCTCGAAGGTGATGTCGGAAGTGGAAAGACAGCAGTAGCTGCTACGGCTGCATACGCTGTAATAAAACAAGAGAAGGACTGTCCTTCTCTAAAATCAGGAGAAGGCCAGTCCTTCTCTGGAAATCTACAAGTGGCTTACATGGCACCTACTGAAATATTAGCAGCTCAACATTTTGAATCTTTTATACAATACTTTAGACATTTACCTATCAATATAGGACTCATCACAGGCTCTGGTTGTCGTAAATTCCCTTCTAAAGTCAACCCATTAGGTTGGACAGACATATCTCGCACACAACTATTAAAATGGACAGCAGAAGGAACAATACCGATATTAATAGGTACACACGCACTTATTCAAAAAACTGTTAAATTTAAAAACTTAGCATTAGTGGTAATAGATGAACAACACCGATTCGGTACTGCCCAAAGAAGAAAACTTGTACGCAAAGACAACATTGCACCTCACCTACTCTCTATGACAGCCACTCCCATCCCTCGTACACTAGCCCTCACAATTTATGGAGACTTAGATTTATCACTCCTTGACGAAATGCCAGCTGGGAGAAAACAAATAATTACAGAAATTATTACACCAAATAAACGTAGCGAAACTTATGAAAAAATAAGAGAGGAATTAAAAAATGGTAGACAACTTTATGTTATTTGTCCAAGAATAGAAGAACCAGATCCAGAAAAAGAAATGGCTGTTCAAGCTAAATCTGCAATAGCCGAAGCTAAACGTTTAAAGAAAGAAGTCTTTCAAGAATATAAAATCGGTGTACTTCACTCAAAAATGAGTAAAGAAAAAAAAGAAAAAACTATGAAAGATTTTACTGAAAATAAAATTCATATATTATGTGCAACGTCTGTTATAGAAGTTGGGGTAAATGTACCAAATGCTACTATTATAATTATCGAAGGAGCAGAAAGATTTGGATTAGCTCAATTACACCAGCTTCGTGGACGAGTAATTAGAAGTAATTATCAAGCATATTGTTATGTCTTCGCAGATGCAAAATCAGATAAAACTATTCAAAGACTAAAAGCGTTAAAAACTGCAAAAAATGGTTTTGAATTAGCAGAGTTAGATTTATCACTCCGTGGTTCTGGTGAACTCGGAGGTACAAAACAATGGGGCATTTCTGACCTTGGAATGGAAGCCATAAAAAATTTAAAAATGGTAGAAGCTGCTCGCACTGAAGCCATTCACCTAATTTCCGAAGACCCCGAACTTTCAAAATACCCTTTCTTAAAGAACAAGGTAAAAGAGAAGGTAAAAGAGTTCCACTTCGAATAAAATTTTATTTTGCTTGCCCCGTAGTTAGCTTTGCTGTACTACTGGGGAATAAAAAAATTATTTTTTATCTTTCCATTTTCCGCCTAAAGCAAGAACAAAATTTTTATGCATTTTTTTTATTTTCTCTGTACTAATTGCACCAAAAGTTTTTTGTGCATTTTCTGATTCTTTTTTAAAAAAACTATCCTGTTTCAAAATTTGTGGATGAACTTTAAGCGCATGTTCGTTGCACCCTAAAAGATATAGCCCATCAAGCCTCCTCACACGTGAAAGCGCAACATAGCCCTGACCATATTCAAAAACAGATGATAGATCCATCACCGCGGCATCCATACTCATTCCCTGACTTTTATGCACAGTCATTGCCCAAGCTAAGCGGAGAGGAATTTGAGTAATCTTCGCCTTAATCTTGCCATTTTCCTCAATCGTCCAATCCATTGGAGTAATTACTATATTTCTCCCATTTTTAGTCTTAATAATTGGATGTTTAGAAAAAGACTCAAAATCTACCACTATACCAAGTGTTCCATTTACAAAATGCTCTTTTTGATTATTTTTAGTACACATCACAACCGCACCTTTCTTCAAAACTAAAACTTCCGGAGACAAACACCCTTTCTTGAGAGCGGTGATAAGAGGAAGCGAACCATTCGATTCCATATTAAATTTAACATTTTCTCCCTCTATTTTTAAAAGCATTCCATCGTTCACTTTATCAACATCTAAATTATATGAAAAAATTTTTGTAATATTTTCTGGAAATTTATTATCTATAACATAACGTGATTTAATTTTATCTCGATGTTCGTCTAACACAGTATCGTGACGAATAGCTAATAAAAGTTCTAAAAAACTCGCATCATCCTGACGATATTGTTCACTGATATAACACACTACTAAAGACAAATGTTTCCAAACACTAGATTCATAAGCAAAACGTCCTTGTTTTTCTTCCAATAAACTTTCTTGTTTTTGCTCCATATTATTTCTTTCAATAGGTGGAAGTTGAAAAAAATCTCCAACTAATATAACTTGGATACCTCCAAATGGCTCACTATTTTGTCTTATTTCTCGACATACAGAATCTACCATAGAAAGTGTTTCTGCTCGAAGCATAGAAATTTCATCAATTATTAAAATTTTTGTTTTACGTACTCGACGACATATATATTCGCTAGTCGCGATTCTATCTAAATCATACTTATTTAAAGTTTTTTTAATTCCAATACCACTCCAAGAATGTATCGTCATCCCATTAATATGTGTCGCAGCAATACCAGTACTCGCAGTTATAGCATGATTTATTTCGTGTTTGCGTAAATAATCTACATATTTATTTATGGTGTAAGTTTTCCCTGAGCCGGGTTCGCCAGTAAGAAAAACATTCGCGCCGGTTTTCATTATCCTAAGCGCTTCATCTTGGGTCATTGAATGATTATAATATAAACTTTCTAGTTTTTAAAATTTTTGTCCGTCCTCTAGGATTCGAACCTAGGACCCCAGAGGTATAAGCTCTGTGCTCTAACCAGCTGAGCTAAGGACGGTTAGGTATTTTTATACTACAAAATTAAATAACTTTTCGCAAAGAAACTAGCTTTTTATTTCTAACTTCGCTTCGTCTCGTTTTTTTGGTATTATTCCGTTTGCAATAATTATCTTATCATATTCATCTTGCTCTAATGTTTCAACCTCAATAAGTTTATTCGCTATAGCATCAAGTACTTTTTTATGTTCAGTCAAAACCTTCTCAGCTGATTTTATTCCATCATCTATAATTCTCCTAACTTCCGAATCTACCTTCGTGGAAACTGTTTCAGAATATCCATCTTCTCTAGTTTCCCCCCAAGCCAATTTACCCCCGTCACTTCCCAAGGTGACAGGTCCTATCAAATCTGACATTCCCCATCTAGTCACCATTGCCCGAGCTAAGTTTGTAGCTACTTGTAAATCACTAGATGGCCCCGTAGTAATATCATCGAAAACCATTTTCTCTGCTACGTATCCACCGAGAGACATAGCAATATCATCTATAAATTCTTTCTTAGACTGAAGTCTTCTTTCCTCAAGAGGTAATTTCAAAGTATATCCTCCAGCATTTCCTCGAGCAATAATAGAAACTTTATGCACCGGATCAGCATTAGGTAAAACAGAAGCGACTAGAGCATGCCCTGCCTCATGATAAGCAGTAATTTCTTTTTCCTTTTTAGAAAGCAAATGACTTTTCCTTTCAGGTCCAAGCATAACTTTCTCAATAGCTCGAATCAAGTCAAATTGAAAAACTTTTTTACGATTCTCTCGTGCCGCAAGTATCGCTCCTTCATTCATTAGCGAATACAAATCTGCACCAGAGAATCCAGGTGTGCGTTCAGCAATCAATTTCAAATTAATATCCTCAGCTAAAGGTTTCAATAATGAATGAATTTTTAAAATTTCTTCACGGTCAATACGGTCTGGTAAATCAAGAAGTACTTTTCTATCAAAACGTCCTGGACGAATAAGAGCAGGGTCAAGCACATCTGGTCTATTGGTAGCTGCCATCACAATCACTTTTTCATTAGGTTCAAAACCATCCATTTCAACAAGTATTTGATTTAATGTTTGTTCACGTTCATCATTTCCACCACCGAAACCCCCTCCACGAGTTCGTCCGATTGCATCTATCTCATCCATAAATATAATAGCCGGTGCGGCTTTTTTGGCCATTTTAAATAAGTCACGAACACGAGAAGCACCAACCCCAACAAACATTTCTACGAATTCACTACCAGATAAATGAAAAAACGGCACACTTGCTTCCCCTGCCACAGCTCTGGCAAGCAATGTCTTACCTGTCCCCGGAGCACCTGTTAAAATCACTCCTTTAGGAATTCTTGCTCCAATATCTAAAAACTTTTTAGGATTTTTCAAAAAATCTACAATCTCTTTCAATTCTTCTTTGGCTTCTTTACATCCTGCTACATCTTTAAATGTCACTTTATTATTTTTATCATTTGGGTCAGTAATACGAGCCTTAGATTGTCCAAAAGAAAATGCTTGCATCCCTGCACCTTTAACTTGTCGTGACAAATACCAAAAGAAAAATAAAATAAAAATAATTGGAATAAGAAAAGGTAGTAAATTCATCAGCCAATATCCAAATCCACTTTCATTTTTAACTTCTATGTTTACTCCAGCTAAAGCTTCTGACTTCACTCCATAATTAAAAAGAGTTTGTGAAAGAGAAGATTCAATTTCTTTCTTAGAAGTTTTTATTTCATCATTTTTATACGTAATCGTAAGTTTTTCTCCTTCAACTAAAATATTTTTAACTTCTAAAGCTATAACACTCTTTGCTAAATCAGAAACAGGAATTTCTGGAATATTTTTAGGAGTACCAGATATCACCAAATAGAGTGCCGTAATAATCATAAAAATCAAAACTGCCCCAATAATATTACCAGAAAACTTAGGGTTTTCTTTCCCCTTTTTTCCCTTATTTTTTAGGTTTTTTTGATTCAAAAAATTAAAATCCATATGAAGATAATAGCACAAAAAATGCAAAAATAAAACCGGTACAATATTGTACCGGACTAAGAATAGTTGCTATAAATAAGATTTCATCTTTTCTATAAAATATTTTAGATCATTAAAAGGCTTTGCTATAAAATCCGTTGCACCAACCGCAAGAGATTCTTCTTTAGATCTTCTTGTAACAGTTGCTGTTACCACTAGGATTGGCACATTTTTATAAGAATCTAAAGAACGAATTTTTTTTATTAATTCAAAACCACCAATAGGATGTACCATTAACTCTGTTAAAATTAAACTAAACTGTTCATTTTTAATTTTATCAAGTGCTTCAAAACCATTACTAGTACTAGTAAAGACCAAGTCAACTATACACATCTTTTTAAAAAGACGTGTCATAAAAAGAATGGAATACTCATCCTTATCTACCAATAATACTCTTACTTTTTTCATTAACTTATTCCTTTTCTTTATTTAAAAAAATAATTACAAAAAAACTAAATTTATACAAGAATACCACAATAAAAAATAAAAACAAATATTCTTATAATATCCTTTCTAGTGGAGATGGGGGAAATCGAATCCCCGTGCAGAAGGTTTTTGTAAAAAAGTCTACATGTGTGGTACGTTTTTTGTTTTAAATTAAAAAATTCTTAAACGAACAAAATATTTTTTAATCGATTCCCTTTAATTTTCTAAGAAAGTCGAGACCCACTTTCCCCTATCCCGATAATATTATGCCTAACTCTCATATATCGGAAGTCTATGAGAAAGACACAAGCTTACGCCGAAGCGGAAACTTGAGCGAAAGCAAAGTCATTCATACTGAAGTATGGAGAGACTGAAGCAATCACTTTGGAAGTCAATTTTGCAATTAACATTTGAACGAATTTTAACGAGATTACGTCCATTCTCGACATGCATCTTTACAAATAGACCTACTGTCTATGCCTTGCATCCCCATAAATTAGTTTCTAGTAAGCTGGTGACTAGTTGCTAGTGATTTTAAATTCTCTAGAACCTAAAACCTAACCCATAGAACCTAACCTTTATCAATGTTCTTTCACTTCTCGTCTAATCTCACGATCAGTTTCGCGTTTTTTTATAGTTTCACGTTTGTCGTGTTTCTTTTTACCTTTCACCAAAGCAATTTCTATTTTAATTTTTCTACCTTTATTATACACTGAAATCGGTACTATTGTCAAACTTTTATTTTTTTCACTATCTGCAAGGGTTTCTATTTCTTTTTTTGTAAGTAGAAGTTTCTTGTTTCGAAGCGGATCATAATCTTTTAGTGAATTATTCACTTGATAAGGTGGAATATTAGAATTTATCAAAAACACCTCCCCACCTCTAACGATTACAAAAGCACCTTCTAAAGACATCTGACCATTTCTAACAGATTTCACTTCTATACCCAAAAGTTCAATACCTACTTCGTATTTTTCTAAAATTTCATAATCAAATTTCACTTTTCTATTTTCAGCATAGTGGACCATATTTTAATTTTAACATATATAAATGAAAAGGGCCGGCTTTCACCAAAATCCGGTGAAGGCCAGCCTTTTTTATAAAAAGTTTTTTATGTTAAAATATGTGCATGCCAATAAAACCTGAATTAAATGTCTCTGGATATCGAGGAATATGGAAACAAACATTAACTGATGAGATAGTAGCAAAATATACTCAGGCTTTTTTTCTTTTTACTAAAGATGACTCTGGTAAAAAAAACCCGACTATTTTAATCGGCCGTGATGGACGTGAAAGTGGTGAAGATATTAAGAAAGTAATTATCAAAGAATTAGAAAATCTCGGAACAAATATCATAGACGGAGATATAATGCCTACACCAACTGTTTTGTTTTCTGTACGAAAACATAAATATGATGGAGCTATCATAATAACCGCTTCGCACAATCCAATAGAATACAATGGATTAAAGTTTGTTAATAATAAAGCTCTTTTTACCATAAAAGAAGAAGTAGAAAAAATAAAAAAATATTATGAAAATCCAATACGAGAAGATTCTCATAGTGATAAAAAAAGTACTTTTATTCAAAACTATAATTTTTCTAAAGAACACGCTGACCATATTCTAAAATATATAAACGTAGAGGCAATCCGTACAAGAAAATTTAAGGTAGCAGTAGATATGATAAATGCTTCTGCTTGTGTAATAGATCCTTATCTTTTTGAAAAACTTGGAATAGAATTGATACCATTAAACAATATCCCAAATGGAAAATTTGGTCATAAGCCTGAACCACTAAAAGAAAATCTAAGTGATATTGAAAAATTAGCAAAAACTTCTGGGGCAAATCTTGGTTTTGTACATGATCCAGATGCTGATAGACTCGTAGTCGTTAATGAAAAGGGAGAAGTAATATCAGAAGAATACTCTCTGGCTTTAGGTATAGAAAATATTCTATCAAAAAATAAAAATCAAACAATTGTAATAAACTTATCAACTTCACAAATGAGTGCAGATATAGCAAAAAAATATGGCAGCAAGTGTATACGTTCAAAAATTGGGGAAGGATACGTGGTAAAAAAAATGCTTTCCAATAATGCGATAATCGGAGGTGAAGGTAATGGTGGTGTGATATATCCTACTATAAATACTGTCCGTGATAGTTTCACTGGTCTATCTCTCATTCTTGAGCTTTTAGCAGAAAGAAACCAAACCGTCACTGAGTGTATTACAACATTACCAAAATATTTTATAAAAAAAGATAAATGGCCAATAATTGGAAAAAATTTAAGTGAAATTTATTCAAAGTTAAAATCTCATTTTAAAGATGTGAAAACAGACGAGCAAGATGGTTTGCGTCTTGATTTTTCTGATAGCTCTTGGCTCCATCTAAGACCATCAAATACTGAACCAATTATCAGACTATTTGGCGAGGCAAAAGATAAAAAAACTATAGAAGCCTTATTTAATGAAGCTAAGTTGACTTTACAAGCAAAATAGGCTAAACTCTTCTTAGCTTAACGTATTAAATATATCCAATTGCGAGAAAGAATAAACAACCAAATACGAGCAAAAGAGCTTCGAATTATTGATAATGAAGGTCAAAATTTAGGTGTTTTAAGTATAAAAGATGCACTAGAATTAGCTCAAAGTAAAGGTTCAGATCTGATTGAAGTATCTCCAAATACTAATCCACCAATTGGCAAAATAATGGATTTTGGTAAATATCAATATGAATTAAGTAAAAAATTAAAAAAAACTAGAGCAAATTCTAAACCAACAGAAACAAAATCAATTCAAATAAAAATAGGTACTGGAGATCACGATTTAGCACTTAAAGCAAAAACTGCTTCAAAATGGTTAAAAGAAGGACATAGAATCAAAGTTGAGCTTTTCCTTGCCGGACGTACAAAATATATGGATGAAAAGTTTTTGAGAGAAAGATTAGACAGAGTACTTCATTTAATTACGGAAGATTACAAAATATCTGATTCATACAAAAGAGGACCAAAAGGTTTATTTATTACCATAGAAAAAACTAAGAATTAGTAATAACATAGGTTCTAGCTTCTAGGTTCTAGAGAATTCAAAATCACTAGCAACTAGTCACTAACAACTAGCAACTAACTTTATGAAAGGAATGAAAACAAATAAATCATATTCAAAAAGATTGAAACTTACAAAAAATGGAAAGGTTATTTCTAGGAAACCAGGCTTCAACCATTTTAATGCTAAACAATCACGAACAAAACAATTAGCCGGACAAAAAGGTCAAAATTTTTTAATCAAAAATAAACCAAAAAGCCACTTATTACCATTTACATAATAGACTATAGCTGTTAGCTAATAGGTGTTATAAAATTCCTAAAAGCTAAAAGCTAAAAGCTAAAAGCTATCCAATGACCAGAGTAAAAAAAGGAGTACATGCATTAAAGAGAAGAAGAAGTGTCTTAAAACAAACTAAGGGTTTTAGACATGGACGAAGTACAAAAGAACGTCAAGCAAAAGAAGCATTACTACACTCCGGTAATTATTCTTTCGCTCATAGAAAAGACAAAAAATCATACAATAGAAAACTTTGGAACATTAAAATAAACGCCGGGGCACGCGAACTTGGAATATCTTACTCGAAACTTATTGGTGCTTTTAAAAAGAAAAATATATTACTTGATCGAAAAATTTTATCTGATCTCGCAGAAAATCATCCATTAGTTTTTGCCAAAGTCCTAGAAAATGTAAAATAAAAAAATCCCCTACTAGGGGGTTTTTTTATTTTCATCTATCTTATGTTTTTTAACCATGGCAATAACATCTGCTACAAGTTTTTTGGGATCATCACCAATAACAATTTTTTCATTAGGACGATTACTCTTTTTAATTATATCTTCCAATTCACCACTCATTTCCCAAGGTCCCTTCAAAATACCTATAGTTTTACCATCTTCAAAAGCAACAGTGAATTCATGAATAGTACCAATACGCCCACAACCACATATAACTACATCAGAAGAACGAGTAAGGAGAAGATCACGTCCAGGATAACCAAAACCAGTGTAGATAATTAAATCCATATAATCAATAGGAAGTTTATAAACCTCTACATGCTCTTTTTCCGAAGCTGCAGGAGAAAAACCAACTGATATTCCACCTTCTTCTTTTGCTCCCATAGCTGACCAAAATGGGAAACCAGTAGTAGCTCCTGTCACTAAAACAGCTCCTTGACGCGCTATTTCACGTCCAAGTTCCTTTGCTATATCTAGAGTACCTATTCCACAATGACCGGTATCAGCTGCTCCAGAAACACATATTTTTATTTGATGATGCCCATGTTTGTTATAAAGACTTGTAGAATCAATATCCATGAAATTAGTTCTTAAAGTTTATAAAGTAGAAAGTTTATAAAGTATTTTCTTGATAACTTTATGGACCTGATAACTTTCAACTACTCCAGTATATCAAAAAGAAAGTAAAACACTATCTCCTTTCTGTGGAGCAGATGCTTCAATCCCCAAATTGTCTCTAATTCTTTGCACTAAAAACATTGAAGACTTCGGCTCACCCATAACTACAAAAACTTTTTTAACTTTATCTTGCATATCTTCAACAAAACTATAAAGACCGTCTCCATCTTTATGTCCTGAATATCCTAAAATAGTTACTACATGAGCTTGTATATTTACCTCCTCTCCAGAAATATGTACCCTCTTTACCCCTTCCTGAATTAAACGGCCTAAAGAACCAAGAGACTGATATCCAGTAAGTAAAATAGTGTTATTAGGATCAGGTAAATAATGTCTTTCGTGGTGCACTATACGACCACCAGAAGACATTCCAGACCCTGCAATAACTATCTTAGGGTTAGGTGTATCGTTAATCATTTTTGACTCTTCTGATCGCAGAGTAGAATGAAGTCCTGGAAAATCAAACAAATATTTATCCTCTGATAACACTTTCTGTGCTGTTTCATTAAAATAATTTTTGAATTGTTTAAAAATTTCAGTCAAACGAATAGCGAGAGGAGAATCAAAAAAAATAGGCATTATTGGTATGCGACTATTCTCAACTAAATCGTTAAGTTCAAAAAGAAGCTCTTGAGAACGTTCAAGTGAAAAAGTAGGGATAATAAGTGTCCCTTTTCTTTTATAATTATCCTCAATCACATTCTCTAATAAATTTTTACGATCATTCCTAGATTCGTGATTCCTATCTCCATAAACACTTTCCATTATTAAATAATCTACATCAGTAATCTTATCAGTATCAGGCAACAACGGCGATGGTGAATTACCCAAATCTCCAGTAAAAAGAATCTTTTTACCTCTATAAACAAATTCAACCATAGCCGAACCTAAAATATGCCCAGCATTTTTAAAAGACACTTCTAAATTTTCTGTAATTCTTATTTTTTCTTTATAGTCAAAAGAAAGCCATCGTAAAAATGCTTTTTTTATGTTTTCTTCAGAATATATTTTATTTAAATTAAATAATTTATTTTTAGATAATATCCCAGCAGTATCTTCTAACATTGGGCCTGATAATAAGCGAGTAGGTTTTGTAGAATAGATTTTTCCGTTAAAACCTTCATTAATTAATTTAGGAATTCTTCCAATATGATCTATATGAGCATGAGTAATAAAAAGAATATCTATCTCCTCTGGATTATATGGAAAAGGTACCCAATTAACATCTTCTGCTAATTGCATTCCTTGAGTAAGTCCACAATCAATTAAAATCTTTTTATCATCAATTTCCAAAAGAAAATTTGCTCCTGTGACAGAACCCGTTCCTCCACAGAATGTTATTTTAGCAAAACCTAGCATATTCTTATATTATACCCTGTAATAAAACTTTTAACAAAGTTCTACTACAGAATTATTGAGTATTTTCTTTAACAGACACAATATTTTTCAAAAAATATAATATTGCAAATAATCCACCAGAAAGATCAAAAAATATATCAGAAATAGTATCTAGATAATTAAAATAATTCTGGGTAACATAGTTATTAACTACAATCTCAAAAATCTCCCATCCTATCCCTATAGATGAAACAAAAAATAATATCTTAAAAATCGATTTAAAAACATCATCCTTAAGAAAAAATAAATAAATAACAATAAGACCAAGCCAAAATCCTCCTAAAAAATGCATCGGCATATCGAGATACCATATAGAAGAGTACCAGTAAAATTCCATTGCTAAATAATTTAATAAAAAAATAAGAAAAATAATCAAAATCAAACGTATCAGAAGCTTTTTTGAATCCATGTTTAAATTATACCCGGTAGTGAGACTTTTATCAAAGATAAAAGTCTCACTACCGGGTTATACCTTTTCTAAAAAAAATCCCCATAAAATGGAGAATTTTTCTTAGGATTATTTCCGATGTATTACCATAGCTTAAAGCTAAGTGGGTACTAGACATAAAAGGCCAAAGCCAAACATGATCGAAGCTCCCATAAGATAGTGTTCTAGGTAATAATCGGAAATAACCCTACTAAAAGTATAGCAAAGACTAAAATGTTAGCAACTAGACGAAACTAATTTTTTGTTTCTGAATTATTCATCTACTCCAAAACGTTTGTAATTATATGTAGGACTTATCCCAAACCAATGTTTGATCTCATGTTCAGCTTCTTCAGGTGTTTCTGAACAATGAACTATATTCATAACCGAACGTTTTTCTTTATTTGCAAGAGCAGGAGAATCAATAGAAAAATCCCCACGAATTGTACCCATATCTGCTTTATAGGGCATTGTATCACCAGCAATTTTACGAACTACATCTACCGCATGTACTCCCTGCACTATCATTTTTACGAGTGGGGCACTCATCATGTAATCAACTAACCATTTACGTATGTCTGGACCAATTTTACTAGGTTCTGTAGTCCCAAAATCTGCTAATGCATCAAAACCATATTTTTCATAAGTATCCATAGTTTTATGCCCAAGCCTAGTAATCCATTCCTCGTTTTTAGGATAGTGATTATCCATTTGATCATAAACTGGTTGAAACATCTCAAGAGCCACAATTTTTAAATCACGTTGCTCAAAACGTTTTATAATTTCTCCTATAAGTCCCTTCCGTATTCCATCTGGTTTTATCATTACATATGTCTGTTCTTCTTTTGGGTGTTTCATATTTCTAATTAAAAATTATATTATAATAAACCTATCCTAGCAGATTTTTCACAAATTTCCAAATATTATATTACTTCATCGAAGAATATCTCCCCATAATTTCAATTTCTACTTCTTCCCTATCACGTCCATATTTCATATAAGAAAGTTGTTTTAAATTATCTACAATTTCAGGATTACCATTCTCAGCATCTAGTGTCCTTAGATTAAATGGTTTAGTTGGCTGACCATTCACAAGCATGCTCATATAAGCATTACGATTATCTAATTTACTTATATCTTGAGCATTAAATATAGGTTTAAACTTTGGTTCTAAAAATGTAGCATCTTCAGTTCCCACACGAAAGACAGCCATCGAACCAACGTTACCAAAAACTGCATTTTTTATATTTTCTTCAAGCTGAGTAATATATTGATGCGCAATATTTAAAGACAATCTATATTTTCTAGCTTCAGATAAAATAGACGCAATAGAATCTGTCGTCACATTTTGAAACTCATCAATATAAAGATAGAAATCATTCATAGGTTTGCCAAACATATCTACACGAGAAAGTGCAGCCATCTGTATCTTCCCTACAAGCACGAGACCAATCAAATTCGCATTAATATCTCCAAGTCTTCCCTTAGAAAGATTCACTAGAAGAATTTTCTTCTCATCCAT
>PFRK01000011.1 GCA_002788475.1 Candidatus Nomurabacteria bacterium CG_4_9_14_0_2_um_filter_32_10
CCGAAAAATTTACCTGGGTCTTGTATAAAAGCAGGGCTACCATCGAAACCATTATTGATCCATTTTACAGTGCTTACAGTTAATTTTTGTAAAAGCATTTTAATAATTAATCGTCCGATGCTTTGAATACAAGTAGAATTTGTATTAAGAGATTCAGTACTCCCTTCTATCTTTTTAAGTCTTGCTTTTATTTCTTCTTCATTTTTTGCAGATGTTGGATTATAGGTTTCAATTCCAGTGACTTGGTTTGCTGCTGAGTTTGCTATGTCAGTAAGATTTATCATTTGCATTGCCGACATCCCTGGATTGTCTATGTTAAATTGTTGTTTATTTATAATATCATTTGAACTTGGGTCACTACTAAACAAACTTTCTATTCCATTAAACAAATTTTCTATTCCACTATTTATTACTTCTTTACATTGTGGTAATGAAGCTACCATAGGAGCTATCCCACCTACATACCCTGAGATATTTTGTGCTTCTGCTTTTTTAGGTAAAAAACTCAAAGGCATCAATATTGTACTGACTATCAGTGTAAATGAAATTATTGAATTTTGAATTTTTTTATTTTGCATTCTTAGTTTGTAATTTCTAATTCGTAATTGATTTTATTATACCATTCGTAATTCGTAATTGTTAATTCGTAATTGACTCATCTCTTTTCTTCTATCTTTTTAATTCGTAATTCGTAATTGTTAATTCATAATTGACTTCTATTATTGTTTCAATAAAAAAGCCTCTAGGTCTGCCACTGTTTTTATTAAATCATCACTGTATTTTTGATATTGAGAAAGTCCTGAAAGCCCTATGATAGGGTCATTTGTAATTTTTCCTAAATTCGCGACACTTATTCCAGTATTGTTCGCACTATTTGCTATTCGTAAATGATAATCTGTAAGACTTTTAGGAACTCGTGTCTCAATTACTTTTTTTGCAAAATCTTGATATGCAGTTGCTATTGTAGATAATTTAGCATATTGGCTAGTGTCGCTAGAAGAGCTTGAAGCCAAACCTTGGCTAACGATATATAATTCATTTCCTATTCCAACTGATTGATAGCTTTTAAATAACTTTTTTATATTTTCGTAATATTTTAGTTTTGAGGAATTATCATCTATGGAATTTATTTTTATATCAGTTTCATTATATTTATCAATTAAATTTGGATTTACTATTTTTTGTCCTAATGCGCTAGAAAAATTGTTTATAGCTTCATTGTCTACTTGTCCTGAAGATTTCATTGCAGAATAACTGGTAAAGAATTTTCTAGCAAATTTATCAGTTTCTGTTAAATTTTTCTCGTTGACACTTCCTTCTATTTTTAATTCTTTCTTTTTATTTTCTATATATGTGGCATCAGGCATATCACTGAATGTTATTTTTTTATTTTTATCTGTTCCCCATAAAGCTTCTTCCCAATCTGCTATGCCGTCACCATCTGTATCATTTTGTATCAATTCTGTGATGGTTTGATTTTCTACTTTTAGGGGTGTGTTGCTTTTTTTACCTCCAATAGAGAAAAGTTCTCCGCCAGAAGACATAAAGAAAATTACGAAAATGATCACAGCTAAAACAATACTAATACTTACTATTAGTACAAATTTTTTACTTGGTAGAAATTTTTTATATTTTTCAGTATTAAAATTCATTGTTTATTTGGTTGATCTTTATTTACTTGTTCCGAAAAGAATTATTGTGTTTAATGTAACTGGTATTGTAATAAATGGAGGGTATGGAGAAGTACAGGTTATCACCATTGGTGAACTGTATTTCCCGATTATTAGTTGTCCAGATCTTGGTATAGTTCTAGTTTTTGAAGTTATATATGGTGGTATAAAATAACTAAGAGGGGTGCCTGCAGGAGAACCAATAGGAAATATGGAAATTGAAGTACCAAACATAGGGCAAATAAAACCACTTGCTTCTAATCCTGTTATTTGTAAAGCTTTTGGACTTATTATTCTTCCACCAAAAACTCTTCCAAAAGAGGAAAAAGCAGAAGTAGTATTTGCATAGACAAATACTAGAAAAGCAATTAGCAAAATATAAAAGATGCTCTTTTTCACTTCTATATTATATCAAGATTAAAAAAGAGATGCTAGTTTATAACCCCATAAACCCCCCTTGTCAGGGGGACTACCGAATTTTTTCCTCCCTTGACGAGGGAAGGTTGGGAGGGGTTGTATTTTTAGTCAACTGAATCCAATCATTTAGTGTTAATTCCTCTGCCCGCTTGTTTCCCAAACTCTTTACGGAGGCAATTCCTCCATCCTTCTTGTTTTTAAGAAAGTCTTTTAGGTTTGATGATAGTTTTTTCCTTTTATGAGCAAAACCAGCACGAATTATCTCCCAAAATTTCTCTTCAAATTGTAAATTGTGCAAAGTTCGACTTTGCACAATTTGAGAATTTTCAATAAATATTTTTCTAGATATGTTTTTTATAGCTATTATTGCAGAATCTACTTTTGGTGCAGGTGAAAAATAGCGTGATGGCACCTTCATTATTATTTTTGGATCTCCATAAACTTTTACTGATATAGATAATATGCTCTCTTTTCTATCACGTGCGACGATTCTTTTTGCGACTTCATTTTGCACCATTAGTATCATCATTTCTGGTTGATTTGCCCCACCAAGGAATTTTTTGAATATCGCACCGGTGATGTTGTAAGGAATATTGGCAATCAGCTTATAGTTATTAGCTTTTAGCTTATAGCTTTCTAAATTAAAATCCAATATATCTTCGCAAACTAATTTCAGTTGGCCAGATAAAATTTCTTTTTCAAATTTAATTTTTAAAAATTCAAAAAGTTCTCTATCTTTTTCTACAGCTATAACCTGGCAGTTGGTGGCTAGAAGTTTACTCGTGAGTGCACCTTTACCTGGGCCAATTTCTAAAACAATATCTCTTGAAGAAATTTCTCCGGTTTCTATTATTTTACGGAGTGCTGGTTCTGATTTTAAGAAATTTTGTCCTAATGATTTTTTTGCTTTCACCCACCTAAACTTTTTAGTATACATAAATTTAGTTTAAATATATTTTATTATAAAAACACAAATTGTGCTGGTAATGTTTTATTTGTAAAAAAGTTTTGGTGGATTAAATGTAAATTGTTTTTATTCCATTTTTCTCTCCTTCTTTTTCCAATATATCACTTGGTATATCAGAAATAAATTCGGAAGGAGTATTTATTTGGCGGGAACCGAATATCGTTCGGTAATTTGCGAATGATAAAAAAAGTTTTTCTTTTGCTCGAGTGAGTGCGACATAAAAAAGTCTACGTTCTTCTTCTTTATCTTCTTCATTTTTTATTTCACCGTTCATCTGATGAGGGAAAAGTCCATCCTCTAACCCTGTTATGAAAACATTTTTAAACTCAAGTCCTTTTGAGGCATGTACTGTCATTAATTTTACTGCATTTTTTATTTCTTTTTTTTCTCCTCTTTCGATCAACGAATCTTGATCTGACGCCAAAGAAGCATCTTCTAAAAGTTTTTCTATTCCTAAACCGGCCTTTAGACCTGCCTGCGCAGACAGGTTATCATATTTTAAGGCTAAAGTGGCTAATTCTTTTATGTTTTCGAGTCTTTCTAAATCTTCTTCAGTCCCCGTCGATAACTCTGTTTCAATACCAGATTTTTTGACTGTAAATTTTATGACGTCAGATGCTTTTTCATTTTCGATTTTGTTTTTTATTTCTTCTAATATTTTATAAAAATTATTAATTTTTATTTTTACTTTTATTGGTAAAGTTTCTTTTTCTCCTGCAAAAATTTTAGCGAGTGTCACTTTTCCTATTCCTCTTGTGGGGAAATTTATTATTCTTTTTATATCGGAGAGACTTTTAGGATTTAGTGCTGCACGAAGGTATGCGAGAGTGTCTTTTATTTCTTTTCTTTCAAAAAATTTTACACCTAAGACTTGATAAGGAATATTATATCGAAGCATCGCTTCTTCTAACGCACGTGATTGAAAATTTGCTCTATAAAGAATTGCAATGTCAGTGAGGTTAGAGAATTTTTCAATGGTCTGGCCGGGGTTCGGGGACCCGGAGAACCGAGGACCTTGTAAAATTTTGCTAACCTCTCTGACATTTTCTTGATCCATAATTTCTAGAATTTTTGTAGCCACAAAATCTGCTTCGTCATTTTCATCTAGTGCTTCATAGAAACCTATTTTCTCACCGATTGGATTTTTGGTAAATAAATTTTTATCTGGCCTATATTTATTTTTCTTTATTATTTCATTTGCGGCTTCTAAAATATTTTGAGTGGATCTATAATTTTCTTCGAGTAAAACTATTTTTGCATTTGGGTAATCTTTTTCAAAACTTAAAATATTTTTTAAATTTGCTCCACGCCAAGAATAAATATTTTGATCAGCATCTCCAACCACACAAATATTTTTATTATTTTCAGAAAGCAAGCGAGACATTAAATATTGCACTTCGTTTGTATCTTGATATTCGTCAACGTGAATATATTCCCATTTTTCTTGATAAATTTTCCTGATTTGTTCGTTTTCCTTCAATAATTTTGTTGCTTTCAAAAGTAAATCATCAAAATCTAATGAATTTTCTTTTGTTTTTTTCTTTTCGTATAAATTCCAAACTTGCGCTACGATTTTTCCCAAATAACTTGCCCCGCTAGAGGCGGGGTCGTTTACTTTTTCCTCATAATCTTTTAAATGAGTAAATTTTCCCTTTTCTCGACTAATTATATTTTTTATCCTTTTTGGGTCGTATTGTTTTGGGTCTAATCCTAGTTCTTTTAATGCTTCTTTTATTAAAGTTGTAGAATCTGACTCATCCAATATCGTAAAATGCCTAGTCAAGCCCAATATTCTTGCATTTTCCTTTATTATATAGACCCCTAAAGAATGAAAAGTACTGACAAAAGGTCTACTAATGATTTCGTTGGTGATACTTTTTCGAGCTGGTCTGGCCGGGGTTCGGAGACCCGGAGAACCGAGGACCCGAGAAAAAGCATTACCAACGAAATTATCTGCGATTGCTGAGTTCACTCTTTCTTGCATTTCTTTAGCTGCTTTGTTTGTAAATGTAACAGCTAAGATTTTCTCAGGATCGACTCCATTTTTAATCAAATTCAATATTCGATGTGTTATAGTTTTAGTTTTTCCTGCTCCCGCTCCAGCAACAATCAAAAGAGGCCCCTCCATGTGAGTAGCTGCTTCTTTTTGCATAGCATTGAGTCCTTTTAGGTGATCTTCCACTCATCAAATATAACACAGAAATTTATTTTTATTTGACCAAATGTTTTTATTGATTCTTTTCTGATTTATTGTAAGCCTCTAATAAATTAATCATAAAATCTTTTATTGATTGATAACGATTTTCTGGCTTAGGACTCATACCTTTTCTTATAACCATTTGAATTTCATATGGGACACTTTCTGGAAAATTGATATTATTTTCTTCATGTAATTTTTTATATGCATTTGTTTTTTCTTCAAAAGATATGCCCATTGTTTGTTCTTCTATATTATATGGCCAATTTCCATAAATTAGTCTATATAAGTTAACTGCGGCAGCGTAAACATCAACTGTTTTATCAAAACAAGGATTTTTTTTAAAAAGTTCTGGAGCTGCTGTAAATCGATTATTTCCTTCTTGGTTTCTGAATACTATATTGTCTTTGTCGTTAATAATTGATGCACCGTCTAGATCTATTAATTTTAAATTATTATTAGACAGCATTATATTAAGTGGTGCTAAATCTACATTTATTACCCCAGCCTTGTTTAAATCCTCGACTCCCACACAGGCTCTCATCATTAGTGAGATTTCATCCTTTAAGGGTAATTTCTTATGGGTTTCCAAATATTTTTCGAGATTCATATCCATAGCTTCATAAAATCTATATACTTTTCTATTTTTTTCAATAGTTTCAATTGGTAAAATTACATTTGGATTATTAAATTTTTTTTCTTTTAGATGTTCTTCGACTGTTTTATTTCCCCAATTATTTAATTCTATTAATTTATCTATATCTTCCTTTGTATTTTCTTTTGCAACTAAAAGTTGTTTATCACCATTTTTATATGCCAAAAATATTTTACTAGCTTCTGTAGCTAGCTTATGATCATTGGCAATTACATAATCTTCAATGAATTCTTTGTTTTCAGAATTTTTAAGAGTTTCAACAGTTTCAACCCTCGGTTTTACTTCCAAATTTAAACCATTTTCTTTTAAAAATTCATTAAGTTTATCTTCAAAATTGTTTTCTTGAGTTTTGTTTGAGACGAGTTTAATTTCTTCCATTTAGAATGATTAATTTTATTTTTTTAATTTTCCCATCCAGAACTTTATAAGTTTTTTTATAAAATTATTTTTACTCTTTAAATATTTAGTTAGGAATTCTTCTCGAGTAATAGTAGCTCTACTTATAGGATGAGTTTCACCCGCAAAATCTCTTTTTTTTGTTTCTTCACTAATAGGACCTTCGTTTTTGAACCCTACTTTTTCTAATAATCCTGGATTGCTTGCAACGATCCAAGAAGTTGCAGAAATTTTTTTAACTTTCTTATTAGAATCTACAATTTTTGGTAATTTTTCAAGTGCGTCCTTGATGAGTCTGATTTTTGTAATGTTGCTTATGTCTGTGGCTGGTGCTAAGTGGAGGTGTAAGTCTCCCTCATCTACTCTATAAGACAACATTTCGTTTATAGGAGTAAGATTTAAAGATTCGTTGAATGCTTTCCTTTGAAATTCGGCGAATTCTTTTGGATGTTCGTCCATTGAGAAAGCAAGAGGTTTTAATATATTTATTACTTTTTTCATGAATTCAGTTTTATCAGATATTTTTTTACATTCTTCTAATTCTTTTTTTATTTCTTTTAATTTTAGATTTTCTAAACCTAATTTTTTTAATGTATCTTTGTCTAGACCCTTACTTATTATCCTATTTATTAATTCTATTCCTTGTTTATTTTCTGGGAATCTTTCCATAAGGATCTCTATACCCTTTTCTAATTTTTTACTATTTAATGTTTTATTCTCTTTCTTCTCTTCCTTTTTATTTTTTCCCTTTTTTTCTTCTCTTATTGATTTTAATAATTTAATAGCTTCTTGTTTGCCAGATTTAGCATCACGAATTAGTTTTCCTTCGATTTGATATGTTTTAAGATTCTTTATAATAGGATCCATATTAAGAATAACTACATCACCTTTTCTATTTAGATTATATTTTATACCTAATAAATTAAGTGCTTTTTTATAAAAACTTGGGTTACCTTTACCACCTACCTGTTTTTCTCCTGCTTCATAGACATCTAATGTTTTATTTATTATATCTTCTAATGATTTTTTTAATTCTTCTTGTGTTTTTTTGTCGTCATAATTTATTTCAGTTTTGTTTTTCATAGTTGATTTTCTGATTTCATCATCAAAAACACTAAAGCCTTTGTTCCATTGTTCGATAGGGGCTAATCCTGATTTTAATGCATCAATTGAACGTCGTGAGGAAGTGAAAAGTCTAGTTCCTGTCCCTCCAAAACCCCAGCGATTTTTATCATTGTCTCTGGCTGCCATGATTGCTTGACGAATAGCGACATCTTCCCCTCCCGTGTTTTCAAGATAGCCACCAATACCTGCGTATATACTGGAACGAAATGCCGAGTTGGCCCCACTGGAAGTCATGCTACCTGTTCTAGCACGACCAATCGCATTTAAAAATTGAAAAAGGCGCGTTCCTATGTGAATGGCTGGATATTTTTGGTAAGATTCAGGGTCCCAATCAAGCTGACCAAGAAAACCATCAACTTTAGGATTTTTTTCAAAATTATTTATAAATGATTGTACATAATCAGGACTAATTCCTTTGTTATCAGCATCATTACTAATAATAATTAAGTCCGGAGCATTTTCCCCTCTTTCGTGTTGACGAACAAGAGTAGCATCGGTTAGTAATTTTCTAATTTTTCCTATTTTAGCGTCTTTGTTTTCTAGTGCCTGATATATTATTTTAGTGTTTATATTAGGATAATCTTTTTTAAATCTTTCAATTTCTTTTAGAGTTTCATCGGCATTTAGAAGATTTTCTTTTTGATCCTTTTCTGGGTGATTAACAAATAGTACTAATTCGTATTCTTCAGGTTTTGCTGTTTGGTAGGTATAATTTTGCAGAGATTCATAAATATTTTTACCTTCTTGGTGCCCCGCCACCGGTATACATATAGAAACCTTACAATCTTTTCCCATTTTATCTGTTTGATTAGCTAAATTTTTTATTCTTTCAAGATATTCAGGATTTTGTTTTTCTAAATAGTCTTTTACTTCTTTGTAGTGGTCTAGTTTAGCATTATGGTTTTCCTTTAAAGTTTTTGATCTCATTTTTTCAAATAACTTTAATCGTTCTTCAGAATTTTCTTCTCTGTAATAATTTAAATAATAGACAAAATCTGGAGTTTTTTCATTTAATCCACCCTTTTCCAATGGATTACGGCCCATTATTGGAATAAATGGTGGCATATCCCAATTAGATCCATTCGGTATGTTTAATATTGTTTCTGGGGTTGGACTATGAATTGTATCTACAATATCTTTTAATCCTTTTCCTTCTATTGTTGAGAGCATTATGAATTTATTATTTCCCATATCTTGTCCTATCTCACCAAATCTTCCTAAAAATTCGGCATGTCCGTTGTTATTCGCAAAAAGTATTTTTCCTATTTCACTATTGGGATCAATAATTATCTTACCATCTGCTCCTATTATTACTTCAAAAACATGGTTTTGGGTACCTTCTGACATAGAAAAAAGCATTTTTAGATGACCAATTTTCATTAATTCTTGTGCGTTTGCGCTTAATCCTTCGTGATAAGAACCACTAGGTGTCATATGGCTTACATTTAAAACATAATTTCCATTTTGATCTATACCCGTTCCGTTTTCTCCTCCCCATTGAGTACGTAACTCATTTTTGTCAAAAATTTCAGTATCGTTATCATACCAACCACGATGTATTTCATGTGTTTGATCTAGATGATTTTTAATATATTCATCCACGTTAACTATTTTTTGAGTAGTAGCATCAATTAAATGTTTGTCTATCTTCACCCCATTATGAGCCAAAACATTTTCTGCTTGATCAGTAAATGTTCCATCGGGGTTCGTCATAAGATGTTTACTTACGATGTTATTTCCATTCATCAAGTTATAGGAGCCGTCAGGATTTTGTATTAAATTTATACCTTCAGGTGATTTGATATGATTAGCCCCCAAGATTACTTCATGCAAATTGCCAGCATTCATACTTGGTGTTTGTCCTTCCATTAGATGTTTCAAAGAAGCAAGGGCAGTTAATTGTCCTCCAGCTTTTGTATCTCCAAAAACACTAGTATGACCCGATCCTCCTAAAATTGTATCAGCTCCTGTTGCAGCCATTACTTCTTGCATTGTTGTACCAATAATTAGGCCAGAAACAAATCCCTTACCAGCGGCCTGCCAGAATCTCTTTTTTTTCATTTCATTGAAAATCCGGTCCTTAGCATCAATACCTGTGTCTTTTTCATTCATTAATATGTTTTCTTGCGTAGTGGCCAAAGAATTCAAATATGTTTTAAAATCTTGTCCATTAGAAGCCGTAAATTTACCTGCATCAAATAATTTTTTAAACTCAGTTTTTATTTTAGCTCGCTCTATATCCAAGTTCTTTCTTTCTTCTACGACCTTCGTAGTGTCCGAGTAACTAATGAGATCAATGTTTGTCCGGTCTGAAAGACGGATTCTTGCTTCAATAGAAGAAAATCCATCCAACATAGCTTTCAATATCGCTGGAGATAGATTTGAACTGTTTTGGATTAAAGCTTCTCTGTTTTGCTGGATATTGCTTATAATCTGTGTGGCATTTTCTGTCTGATAGCGATATTGTTCCATTTCTTTCCGACGTTCCATAGTGGCTAGGTCAAAAACTTTTCCCTTAGCCATTTCTCTAGAGTGTTGTCGTCTCTCTTCTTGGAATTTTTTTGTTTCTCTTATTCCTGCCACCCCAGAAGAAACCAAAGCAGTTCCCAAAAATGGTACAATTTTTGCTACACCACCCGCCAAGCTGGTAAGCCCTCGTTGGGATAAGGAAGAGACTATAGACAAAGCAGTAGCAACTGTCGTTTCGTTTACAAATTGGCCTATTTTTGTATGAGAAAGTTTTTCTGCCCATTTTTCTGCCTTATTGAATTTTGCTTCAGTGCGAACTCCTGCTTTAGATTTTCCATAGATTATCTCAAGATCAAAATCTTCGTCTTTTAAAAATTCTCCGTGAGCCATTGCTAACTTCACTTGCTCTGCCACTCCAAATAGGTTGGAAGCATACATTTCACTATTTTGTCCACCCTTTCCAGTTTTCTCTTGATTAATATCTTCTTTTAATGTATGAAAAATTCTTTTTTCTTGTTCAATGAATGCTTCTTTAGTTATATTTCCATTAGCATATTCTTTTATAAATTTTTTAATTTGGTCTTTGGTTTCTTTCTCTTTAGGTACTTCTCCTTCTCTTAATCTTTTTTCTCCAGCTTCAGTATGTATTGCTTCTTCATATTCTGAAGAAAATTGGTCGATTACGTCAGCAACGAACTGATCGTGAGAAGCTTTTTCTCTGCCTTCGGCAGCGAACATATTACCACTTTTCAATATTTCTTCTCTAGCTCTGTTGATCTCTTTATTTCTGTAATAATCTCGCCAAAGTCCGTGTTTCCAGATTTTTTCTCCAGCACGTTTCCAAAATTCTCCTTTAAAAACTTTTTTGAATCCTTTTAAATCATCAGGATTTTTTGGGAGTTCCATGGTCATACTAGCATCAGCTACATCCCGAGCCTGTTCTCGCATTACATCGGTCGTATCCACTAGGACAGCTTTAAAGTTTTTCTTTTCTGATTTTAGTGTATCTTTTGAATCTGTTTTGTTTTTATCAGCATCAGTATTAATATTATTTTCTATTTTTTCTTTTTCTTCAGGTGTATTTGGAGGTGTTGCAGTTTTTTCTTTTTTTATTTGAGGAAAATTTTCTATCATATTATTTTTATTTTAATTGAGATATATATCTATTTCTAAATTCTAAGAATTCTGAAGCTATCAGCTCATTTAAATTTGGTATATTTTCAGAACAAAAAGCTTGTGTGGTGTTTTTATCTCCGGTGTTTAATAGTTTTTCAAATTCTTCAAGCTTGTTTTCAGAAATCTGAGAAAGAATAACAGCATTTATTCTGTTTTCTAAGCGTTCCCTTAGGTCACTTTTTAGTTGATTGAGTACATCCTCTTCTAAATCTTTATCCATCTCTGCTTCTACTACTAATTGGCTGATAAATTGATCAACCATTTCATCAACACTAAGGTTTTTTATATCGTTTGACATATTTTTAAAAATAATTATTTATTATTAATAATAACTTACTTGAATTATATGTCTTTTATTATAAAACTTTTAATTTTTTTTGCCTAATTTCTAGCCAAGAATCATCTAAATTACCTATATATTATAACTTCTTAAGCTTATTTTGTCAATTCAGTTATCCACACTTGGGTTGACTTGTCCCTCATTTTTGGCTACCCTATAAATAGTTCAGAAGTAGAGGTACGGAGCAAGCTGGCCGAATGGATAGAAATGACAGTAACCATCGTGAGAACCTTATCCGCCGATTGGCGGTGCAGCACATCCTAGTAGTAGAGCACCTCAGAAATAGAGCGAAGCTCAGTACGGGGCAATAAGCTCACTACGGGACTAGATTCAGGTCGTCCTGTAACTTTACCCTTATCTTTAAAGGGTTAAAAGGCAAATCTCGCGATAATTAATTTGTTTTATAAAACCTCAATTTAAAATATTTAGTTATATTCTGGCCCTTTCCCTTTTATTTGGGACTCTTTTTGTGCCTTTAGTCGAGGCAAGTTTTTTGTCTTCGATTCTAGGTAATGAAGTTTCCGCAGATATTGTAGATTCTATAAGTTCTTCTCAAACTATTTCAAACTCTCAAACTATGGCTCTTCTTCAAACCAATACTTCTTCGGCTGTGATTTTAGAAGATAAGGGGAATAAGGATAATGAAATAAAAAGTGATATTAATATAAATATAGTCTCTGAAAATGCCCTTTTAGCTACAACAAGTCCAATGGGTGCTTCAAGTGGTGTTTTGGAAGATAGTGACTCCTTTTCTGATCAAATAAGTGTTTATGTGATAAGAAAAGGTGACTCTATCTCACAAATAGCTGATATGTTTGGAGTTTCTGTGAACACTATACTTTGGGCTAATGATATGAAAAAAGGTGATAAATTAGTAGAGGGTGATATACTCTTTATTTTGCCAATTTCTGGGATTGAACATGTTATTACAAAAGGACAGACTCTTGCTAGTATAGCTAAGCTTTATAAGGCTGATATCATTGATATTGCTCGATTTAATGGTATTACAGAAGAAACAAAACTTGCTATTGGAGATAAAATAATTGTTCCAGGTGGTGAAATATATAATGAAAATTCTTCTTCCTCTGTAAAAACTAATACAAAGAATAATGTATATAAAACTCCAAATGTAAGTGTCGCTGGATATTTTATAAATCCTGTTCCTGCTTATGCTAGGAGAAGTCAAGGACTTCATGGCCCAGGGAATAGAGGTATAGACTTAGCAGCACCTACAGGAACCCAAGTTTTAGCTTCTGCAAGTGGAACAGTTCTTATTGCACGTAATGGTTGGAATGGAGCATATGGCAATATGATTATTATTCAACATCCAAATGGAACTAAAACTCTTTATGCTCATTTATCTAAAATAATAACTACTACAGGTGCCAAAGTCTCTCAAGGTCAAGCTATAGGAAATGTTGGTTCGACGGGCCGTTCTACTGGCCCACATCTTCATTTTGAAGTTTTTAATGCTAAGAATCCAGGAGGTACGACTCCAATGTCCTTCACCTCACGTTAAAATTTAAATACAAAAACAACCCCGCACCAGATGGTGCGGGGCTGTTTTTCTTTTATTTTGTTATTCCAATAAAACTAGAGACACCATAATTAGAACTCCCAATAGTACTGATAGTATTTGTAATACAGAATATTTGGCTTCTTTTGTTTTATGAAGTTCTGGAATTAAATCTGCGACAGCGATGTAAATAAATCCACCAGCTGCTATTGGCAAGACCCATACAGTAAAAGTTTCAGCCATACTACCAAAAATTATAGCAACGATAAGTCCAAGAACAGACGTAAGGGCTGAAAGAAAATTCAACCATAACGCTTTTTTCTTTTCGTATCCAGAATGAATAAGTACTGCAAAATCTCCTATTTCTTGTGGGATTTCATGTAATATCACTGCTAGCGTTGTCGCTATTCCTACAGGAATACTTATTAAAAAACTCACACCAATAATTATTCCATCTATAAAATTATGAAAACCATCAGTGAATAAAAGCAACTTCCCTACTGGATGTATGTGAGTTTCTTCTTTGTCTTCGCCGTGATGGTGCCAATGAAGAAATTTTTCCACTATAAAAAATAAAATAATTCCAGCAATTATTAATAAACTCATTAAGGGAGTGCTGAAAGAATTTTCGAAAATTTCTGGTATTAAATGAATAAATGCGTCACCCAGAAGCGCTCCAACCGCGAGACTTATAAATAGGTTGATATATTTTTTTACAATTTCTTCCTTAAGTGAAAGTGAAAATGCCCCAACAAAAGAGATTATACTTACTGCTATAACGCTTATAAATGCATAAATATATATTGTCGTCATCCTGGTACTAAAATTTTATTAATAAACTTTCTCTTTATATTCCCGTAATTAAAAATTTAGTACGGGACAAGTTGTGCGGGATGGGAGAATCGAACTCCCAACCTCAGTTTGGAAAACTGACGTTTTACCATTAAACTAATCCCGCTTATTCTCTTTTGTCGGGCTGCTGGGAATCGAACCCAGTCTAAACGCTCCCAAAGCGCTTGTACTACCGGTATACTACAGCCCGAAAACTTATTAAGTTATTAAATATCTCTACCGACTAAAGTCTAAACGCTCTCATCAAGAAGGCGCTTGTACTACCGGTATACTACAGCCCGATAACTAAAAACTAGAATATAAAAGTTTTCGCCTGCGGGCACTGGCTTCGTTTTGTCCGCCAGAAAATTTTTGATATTCTAGTTTTTAACTATATCACAAAATAATATCACTTACTACTTTTATTTTTGCTTTTTTCTCTTTTTCGCATATATAAACAACTAATAAATCAACCTGCCATTCTTTTTCTTCTGATATATTTTTATTTAAAAGATAAGTTTGGATTGTCCTTGATAATCGTTTAAGTTTCCATGGATGCATATTGTCTTCGGGCCGATGTTGGTATCTTTCGTCTGAATCATTATAGGATTTTGGTATGAAAGTATTTAAAGTTTCCCGTGAAACGCTTTTTACTTCAATAAAATATAGTTTATTGTCTTTTTCAGATATTATGTCTATTTCACCCCATTTTTTGGTATAATTACGATCTAATATTAAAAAACCATGTTTCACAAGAAACTTTACGGCTATATTTTCTCCAATTTCTCCTGTCTTTTGTGTTTCTGAAGTAAATACTTTAGGCATTGCTAGTAGTTAAAAGTTTATAAAGTTCTTGAAGTTATAAAGCTTTTTGGGTTTTAATTCATTTTTTATCTTATAAACTTTCTACTTTATGAACTACTTGTGTTTCACGTGAAACGTTTTACTTAATTTTATGTCTTTTATTAAAATATCCTTATTTTATAATGTATTTTCAATAAAATCATAGTAAAAGACAATATTTTTTGATGTCCTTTATAAACATTACCAACATAGTTATCCACAGTTTTGTATAAAATCCTTATAAAATAAGCTAAACGTAATGGACATTAAATTTGTGCGGCTAGGGAGAATCGAACTCCCGTCTCATCCTTGGCAAGGACGTGTTCTACCACTAAACCATAACCGCGAATAAACTAGAACAAATTTATTATTATTTTTTGAAAATGACATTTAGTATTATACTATTACAAATTTTATATTGCAATTTTTTTTGTAAAATTTTAATAAAAGTGTATAATTATAAAATTATTAAATAATAAAATAGCACCCGTGGTGAAATGGATATCATAACTGCCTTCGAAGCAGTCATTCCAGGTTCGACCCCTGGCGGGTGCACAAAATATAGATGAACTCTATAGAACTCGAAAATTTAATATCCAAAATTCCAAAAGAGGTTTCACATGTAACGGACACGCTTGAAAAAGCGGGTTTTGAAGCTTATCTAGTAGGTGGATGTGTTCGTGATCTTTTAATGGATAGAGAACCTAAAGATTGGGACATAACGACAAATGCTAAACCTGACCAGATTATAGGTTTATTTGAAAAAACAATCTATGAGAACGAATTTGGTACAGTTATTGTCGTTGTTCCACGTGAAACACTAGAAACTAGCACCTCGAACCTAGGACCTAATTTTTTAATAGAGGTTACACCATATAGAATTGAAACAAAATATAGTGATTTTAGGCATCCAGATGATGTTTTATTTAGTGATAAGCTGCAAGATGACCTTAAGAGACGTGATTTTACTATAAATGCTATGGCTTATAGAAATGGACAGATAACGGACATATTTGGAGGGTTAAAGGACATCAAGGACAAAATATTAAAGGCAGTAGGGGAACCTGATGATCGTTTTAGAGAAGATGCGCTTAGAATGCTTCGGGCTGTTCGTATAGCTTTACAGCTTGGTTTTTCTGTGTCATATGAAAGTAGTAAAAGTATTTTAAAAAATGCAGATTTAATAAAAAAAATATCACCTGAAAGGATTCGTGATGAATTTATAAAAATAATTATGTCAGAAAATCCTTCAGTAGGAATTGTAATGCTTCAAAAATTTGGATTGTTAAAAAATATAATTCCTGAACTAGAGGAGGGAATTGGATGTGAACAGTCTGGTCAGCATATTTATGATGTTTGGAACCATTTACTTTATGCGTTGCAACATTCTGCAGATAAAGATTGGCCTTTAGAAATAAGGCTCGCAGCACTTTTTCATGATATTGGGAAACCTAAAAGTAGGCGAGCGGCTCCTCAAGGCCCGGCCTTAGGAATTCAAAAAGACCCGGCCTTTTCCTGCCAGAAAAAATATACTTTCTATGGTCATGAAGTAATAGGATACAGAATGGCAAAAAAAATATTAGAGCGATTAAAATTTTCAAAAAAAGAAATTGAATTAATTGAAAAGCTTATTCGTAATCATATGTTTTTTTCTGATACGGAATTAATTACACTCTCTGCTGTGAGAAGAATAATTACAAAAGTGGGTAAAGAAAATATTTGGTCTTTAATGAATGTCCGTGAGTGTGATAGAGTTGGAATGAAGAAAAAAGAAGCACCTTATCGTCTGCGTAAATATTTTGCGATGATAGAAGAAGCACTTCACGACCCTATTTCCGTCGGGCAATTGAAAATTAACGGAGAGTTTATGATAAAAGAATTGGGAATAGCCCCTGGTCCTAGAATGGGATGGATTTTGAATGCACTTCTTGAAGAAGTTTTAGATGATCCGATAAAAAATACAAAAGAACATCTCTCAGAGTTGGTTAAATCACTTAATCTTTTACCAGATGGTGCATTAAAAACTCTAGGTGATAGAGGAAAAG
>PFRK01000026.1 GCA_002788475.1 Candidatus Nomurabacteria bacterium CG_4_9_14_0_2_um_filter_32_10
TGAACGTCCTGAGATTGTTTATTGTGAGAGATGTTATAATCAAGAGGTGTACTAGTAAAAATTAACAAAGGAAGTAAATATAATTTTATTAACCCTGTTAAATAATTTTTGTAAAGTAAAAATTATCCGAAGGACATTTAACAGGGTGAGGATTTTAATACTCATTTCATTCGTTTAAAATTAATCATGTTACCAGAAAATATAATTTATGTTGGAGTTTTATTAAATTTGATAGGAGAAATTTCTTATTTGAGAAGTATGTTTTTAGGGCATGCTAAGCCAAATTTAGTATCTTGGTTTATTTGGATGTTAGCACCTTTTATTGGTGTATTTTTTCAATTAAAAGCTGGTGCCGGACTTTCAGTTTTGCCTGTATTTATGATGGGCTTTGGACCTTTTTTAGTTATAGTTTATTCTTTGTTAAAAAAGAATGCTTATTGGAAAATTACTTTATTTGATTCAATATGTGGTTTTTTATCTTTAATAGCTTTAGGTTTATATGTTTGGACACACAATATTGAGATATCTATTATTTTTGTGATTCTTAGTGATGGTTTAGCAGCTATTCCTACTATTGTAAAATCATGGAAATTTCCAGAGACAGAATCAGCTTATATATATGTGGTTGGTATATTAAATAATATTTTAGGGTTATTAATAATAAAAGAATGGAGTTTTTCTATATATTCTTTAGGTATTTATTTTATAGTAATAAATGCAGTAATAAGTTTTGCTATTTTACACAGAAATTTTTTAAGAAAGTAATTTCTTCTTAAATTTATGAGCTATTATTTTATAGCAAATGAGGGCTGCTCCAAATTCTGTAAGTACTGAATCACGTTGTGGAGAGACTTCCACAATATCAGCTCCAACTAATTCTTTTTTATCGATAGCTTTTTCAATTAAATCTAAACCGTAATGCCAATCTAATCCTCCCTGGACTGGTGTACCTGTGCCTGGCATATAGGAAGGATCAAAACCATCTACATCAACAGTGATATAAACCTTTTTTGTTTTTATTGATTTTAATATTATATTTATTGGAATTTCTTTTTTTGTCCATTCAAAAACTGTTATTGTTTTTTTATTTTTTTGCCAATATTCATATTCATATTTTGAATATGTCCTGATACCTACTTGAATGATATGGAAGCCGAGTTCATGAATTCTGCGCATTACACAAGAATGAGCAAATTTATCACATTTTTCATCATAATCACAACTATCATCTCGAAGATCTTGATGTGCATCTATTTGAAGTATAGTTATATCTTTTGGATTTTCTCTTTTTGAAATTGCTTCGAGAGCTCCGAAAGATACTGTATGTTCTCCACCTAACATAATTACAAATTTATTATCATTTAATAATTTTTGATATTCAGAATTTATTTTTTTAGCTGCTTTTTCTGGAATTAATTTGTTTAATTCAGTAATTTTTATATGTGCAGTTTTTATTTTTTTAGCTGGTTCACAATGTAATTCAACATCAAAAAGTTCTAGATTATTATCTAAACAATTTATAATTTTTTTAGGACCTTGTGCTGTTCCCCCCATGAAAGATACACTATGTTCATAAGGAGCACTTAATATGACCACATCTGCGTCTTTAATATTTTTTGTATTTATTATTCTATCGATCATGATTTTAATAGTACTAAATAATTTTATATTTAGCAAAAATTTAAATCTTAGAAATTTGTGGGCCGTCGGAGGAACCTGCCTGCGCAGACAGGTCTTTTATTTCGTATCCTAATGAATTTATTTTATCTCGTAATTCGTCGGATTTTTTGAAATCTTTATTTTTACGAGCAAGTTCACGTTCTCCTACTAGTTTTAAAATATTTTCTGGAATTATTTCTTCTTTTAAATTCTCAAAGCCAAGTCCTAGAACTTTATCAAAATCTAAAATTGTTGCTTTTTTGTCAGCAGGGGAAACAGTCTCATCTTTTATCAAGTCCCAAAGTAGAGAAAGGGCTCTCGGAGTGTCTAAGTCGTCTTCTAGGTATTCTTTGAACTTTTTTTGGTAATTAATATCTATTTTCCCTACCTTCTTTCCAAGCTCAATATAGAGTTTATAAAGGCGTTTTAAGGCTATTTCCGAACCTTCTAGGACATCCCAATTGAAACTTACTTTGGTATGATAATTAGCCATTAGAAGCCAAAATCGATAGGCGATAGGGTTGATTTTTCTTTCTATCAGACTTTCAATTTTTAAAAAATTACCAGAAGATTTTGCCATTTTTTCACCTCCGGTATCAACAAATTCATTATGTATCCAAAATCTAACGAAAGGTTTTTTACCAGTTGCACATTCTGATTGGGCTATTTCATTAGTGTGATGAGTTGGCACAAGATCAATTCCACCGGTATGAATATCAAATTGTTCACCCAAAAATTTTATACCCATTGCAGAACATTCTATATGCCAACCGGGGAAACCTTTTCCAAATGGGGATTCGAAGCCAATTTTATTATTAAATTTCCACAAAGCAAAATCTTCTGGATTTTTTTTCTCAGAATTTTCTACTATTCTAGCTCCTTCTTTATTCCAATTTCTCATTCCACCCCAGAGAACTCCATAATCAGGCATTTTAGAAATATCAAAATAAATCCCGTCGCTTGTTTTATATGTATACTTTTTATCTTCTAATTTTTTTATAAGTTCTATATCTTCTTTTACATAATCACTAGCGAAATACATTCCACTTGGATCTTTTATATTTAATGTTTTTAAATCTTTTTTAAAACTTTCTGTATAGAATTCTGCTAGTTCTCTCATATTTTTTAATGTTAAAGTTTTTCCTTCACGTAATAATCCTTTGGTCATTTTGTCATCTCCAGAATCTGCATCGCTTGTTAGATGTCCTATGTCAGTGATATTCATTATTTGTTTAACTTTTAATCCACTGTACTTAAGAGTACGAGACAATACATCAGCAAAAACAAATGCACGTAAATTTCCTATATGAGTATAGTTGTAAACTGTCGGTCCGCAGGTATACATTCGGACTTCGTCTCTATTTATAGACGTAAAAATTTCTTTTTGTTTTGTTAGAGTATTATAAAATTTTAGTGGCATAAAAAATAAATTACGAATTATCAATTACAAATTATGGATTGTTTGATCTTGTTTAAATTCATTTCTATAAATTGAAATGAGAGTATAAAGTAGACTTATAGTTAAAGGACCGACTAAAATACCAATTGGACCTAAAAGTGAAATTCCACCTAAGACAGAAAATAAAATCAAAAGAGGAGGTAGGTTTATTTTATTACCTACGATAATTGGGCTCAAGAAATTATCAACCATTCCTACAATAGCTACAGCCCAAATGAGAAGTCCTATAGCTTCGATAGTGTTTCCTGTAACTAAAAGAAAGATTACAGCTGGCACAGAAATGATTGCAGTACCGATTGTCGGCACGAGTGCAGTAATTATGGTGACTAATCCCCAAAGTGCAGAATTTGGTACTCCAAATAATGTTAGACCTATACCCATGAGTATTCCTTGAATAAGAGCGATAAGAAGATATCCTTTAATAATACCGTTTACTGCGTATGAAAATTTATTTATGATTTTTGTATCATTGATATCTGAAAGTGGACTGAGTATAACTAATGCTTTTCTCCAATGGACACCATCTTTTAGAAAATAAAAAATAGATAAAAGAGTTAAAATAATGGAAAAAATGGTAGATAGGGTAGAAGTAAAAAGACTGGCCATGTTGTCAGTTATAAAAGAAATAAAATTTGAAATTTTCTCATGTAGATCAAAAGATATACCTGTAGGTAATATTTGGTTTATTGAATTATTAATTGAATTTATAAAAGATGAAGAATCAACATTGCTGGTGATCATTTGATAAGCATCTTGGCTTTGATTAAAAACTATGACACCTATACCAAAAAGTGGCGCCCCAATTATTATGATAAAGAAAAATATAGTTAAAAGTGCTGATAACCAATTTGGTAATTTTTTATTAAGCCATTCGTATACAGGGTAAAGTGTTATAGAAAATGAAATACCTAATACAAGCACTATCCAAAAAGGACGAAAAATTAAAAAAGAAAAAATAAAAGTAACGAATAATAAAATAAAGAAAAAATATCTTTCAATAATTTTTGTTTGCATCCCGTACAAAATAGGAAATCTTTAGATTTCCGTATTTAATTAAATTAATAAAAGCTTCGACATATTTGTTATTATAACTCACTTATAAAGTATAACATAACTAATAGATTTTGTACGGGATGAATATTCCTTTAGAACCTTGCTTTTTTGTTAAATTTTGTTAATATAAAATATATGAAATTTGCAGTTATACAAACAGGTGGGAAGCAATATAAAGTCTCAAAAGACGATGTTGTTTCTATTGAAAAAATGAAGGGGGAATACAAAGTTGGAGATAAGGTTGTTTTTGATAAAGTTCTACTTGTGGATGATGGCAAAAATACCACTATTGGTACTTCATATATTAAAGGTGCTTTAGTAGATGCTGAATTAGTACAAATTGGACGTTCTAGAAAAGTTATGGTTGTCAAATATAAACAAAAATCTCGTTATTTAAAAAGAAATGGACACCGTCAACCTTTCTTTAAGGTAAAAATTCTCGCTATAAAATAAAAACGGACGCTAAGCGTCCGTTTTTATTGTTTATTTTTTAGAGCATTTTTTCCGCCAGAGGTGGACCAGCCTTTGGCTGGGAGGGTTACTGTCTATTCTTCAACGCATTCTTTAAGGTATCATTATCGGAATATTCAAGTTCAGTACCGGTAGAAAGGCCTCTCCCTAAAGAGGATATTTTGATAGCTGAAGATTTTAATATATCTTTTAGCTGATTTCGGATATAAAAATCTGTGTGATTACCTTGTGGATTTAATGAAAAAGCTAAAATTATTTCTTTAAGGCTTTTTTCATTTGGTATTTTTTTTATTAGTTCATTGATTCTGACTGTTTTGTTTGTATTTTTTTCTATGATAGGTATGAGTCCACCTAGAATAAAATATTTACCATTATAAACTCTACTTTTATTTATACTTTCTAAATCAGAATCTTTTTCGACGATCATCAAAGTAGAGGAGTCTATATTTTTATCTGCACAAATTTCACACACTTTTTCTTTTTTCAAATTAGGGGATACAAAAAATCTGAAACACTGAGAACATTGCATCGTGTCTTTTCTTAACTCTTTTATAAGTAGAGACAAACCTTCGGCATAGTCTGAATTTTTAGCCATTAAAAAATAAACAAAACGTTTCGCTTGTCGCTCTCCGATACCTGGGAACTCTTTAAAAATTTCAGTTAACTTTTCTATGGTGTCCATAATTTATTAAAATTCATCCAAATCTTCGCTTACTTTTGATGCAGAAAATTCACTAAGGCTGCTTTTTTCAAGATTCAAAAAAGTAGTAGTTTTTTCATCAAAGTAAAGATCTACTTTTCCAGTCGGACCATTTCGGTGTTTTTCAATCAAAATTTCAGCGATATTTGTTTTTTCAGATTCATCTTTTCCTTTGTCATCTCGATGAATAAACATTACCACATCTGCATCTTGTTCTATGGATCCTGAATCACGAAGGTCTGAAAGCCTTGGTTTGCCTCCACGACTCTCTACGGCACGAGAAAGTTGAGAAAGTGCAAGTACAGGCACATCCAATTCTTTAGCTAAACTCTTTAATGATCTTGAGATTTCTGTCACTTGATTGACCATTGAATCATAATTTTTAGAAGTAGTCATAAGTTGCAGGTAGTCGACAACAATAAGGTCGAGTCCTTTTTCAGCTTTTAATCTACGAGAAAGAGCTTTCATCCGAATTATTGAATTCCCTGGTTGGTCATCAATAAAAATTTTAGCTTTTGCAAGTTTATCTAGAGAATCACGAAGTTGAGAGAAATCTCTATCAGATGACAAATGTCCTGTACGCAGATTCCATGCGTTTACTCGTGATTGTGCTGAGAGCATTCTATCTACTAGTTGTTGAGAGGACATTTCTAAAGAAAATATTAAAACTGATTTATCATTATTAACTGAAGCCATACGAGCAATATCAAGTGCGAGGGTAGTTTTACCTACAGAAGGTCTAGCAGCAAGAATAATTAAATCAGATTTTTGTAAACCAGAAAGTGTATTATCTAAATCTTTAAAACCAGTTGGTAGACCTCGAAGCATACCTTTGTGTTCATGTAATTTTTCTAGACGTTCCCATGCTTCAGGTAGAGCATCTTTTAAGTTTGTATATTTTTGATTTTTAGGAGAGGAGATAACAGAAAATATTTTTTTCTCTGCCATATCTAATATGTCATTCATATGATTATCGCCTTCTTCAAAACCAAGTTCTGAAACATAATCTGCTGCTTCTATCAAACTTCGTAAGACAAATTTCTTTTGGACAATTTCAGCATAATGTTTGATATTTGTAGAAGAGGGAACAGTATTCACTATTTCTGCTAGATATTGATTACCTCCAACTCTTTCGAGTACTTTTTGTTCACTTAATTTTATAGAAAGTGAGAGCATGTCTATTGGTTCATTCTTTAAAGATAAATCAAGCATTGCTCTGAAAATTATTTTATTTTTTTCAACGTAAAAAGAATCTTGGTTTATTATGTCTTCTACCTCATGGATAGCATCCTTACGGAGCATGATAGACCCAAGTACGGCTTGCTCTGACGGGATACTTTGAGGGGGAATGCGTATATTAGCTTTCTTTGCTTTTATCATGAAGACATTCTAGCATAGTAAAAAAAATGTCAAAGCTCAAAAATGCATAATATGTTATTAAAATGGGGACACCTGCCCGCAATGCTAAAAAGCATAGCTTTTGCAGGCGGGAATATGATAATATAAATATATGGTAAAAGATGAAAAAATAGTGCTTACAGGTGATCGCCCAACAGGCAAACTTCATTTGGGTCATTTTGTCGGGTCTATTCAAAATAGAGTAAAACTTCAGAATGAGGCTGATAAATCTTTTTATATGATTGCAGATATTCAAGCTCTTACATCAAATGCAGATAATCCCAAGAAAGTTAGGGATAATGTGTTAGAGGTGGCATTAGACAATTTAGCTTGTGGGCTTGATCCTAAAAAAACAACTATGTTTATACAATCAGAAATTCCAGAAATTGCTGAGCTTACAGTTTTGTTTTTAAATTTAGTGACTCTTGCTCGATTAAAAAGAAATCCAACAGTAAAAGATGAAATGAAAGATAAGGGTTATGGTGAAGATGTACCTGCGGGATTTTTAATGCATCCAATTTCTCAAGCTGCAGATATTTTATTTTGTAAAAGTACCATAGTACCAGTCGGGGAAGATCAAAAACCAATGATTGAACAGACAAATGAAATTGTGGATGATTTTAATCGTTTTTATGGAGAAACTTTCAATCATGTCAAACATTTAGTAGGAAATACTCCAAGATTAGTTGGTATTGATGGAAGTTCTAAAATGGGTAAATCTTTGAATAACGCGATTTATCTTTCTGATAGTTATGAAGAAATTTCGAAAAAAGTTATGGATATGTATACCGACCCGAACCATATCCATGTTGAAGATAGAGGAAAAGTTGAAGGTAATGTTGTATTTACCTATTTAGATATTTTTGATGAAGATAAGAAAGAAGTTTCAGAATTAAAAAAACAATATGAAAAGGGTGGATTGGGTGATGTTGTTATTAAAAAAAGATTAATAGAAGTTTTAGAAAAATTAATAAAACCGATTCGTGAAAAAAGAGAAAAATTAGCAGAAAATCCTAAAGCTATAATGAAAATATTAGAAGAAGGAACAATGTATGCTAAGAAAATAGCAAAAGAAACAATGTTAGAAGTTCGTAAGGCTGTAAAAATTGATTATTTTTAAAAATGTTTATGAAAAATAATTCTGAACAATATAAAAAAGAAATTATTGAAGTGATTTATAAGATTTCTAAAGATAAAGAACTTTTAGGAGATTTTATAAAAGAAATATTAACTCCTCGAGAATTTGATAATATTGGTGTTCGTTGGCAAATAGTGAAACGTATAGCAAAAGGGGAACATCATCAAGCTATTGCTGAAGACTTACATTTAGGAGTAGCGACTGTTACTCGTGGATCACGTGAAATGCGTAAGAAAAATGGTGGATTTAGGAGAGCCTTAAAAGTTATCCACAGATAATTTATTTTAGCTATTGTTTTTATTTTTTATATATACTAGCATACTAGTATGTTGATATTAAATAGATTGCAAATAAATAGATTTTGGTGGCGCATAAATGATTTTATTTTTGCGTTATTTCGGTGATTTTTTTAGTTTTATTAATTAAAAGAATTTTTTAGAAAGAACGTAAAAAATGTTCTTTTTTATTGTTTATTATCTTTAAAAAAATTATATGAAAAAAAATAAAAAATTATTAAAAAATTTACCAAATAAAGAAGGTTATTATGGTTCATTTGGTGGGCAATTTATTCCACCAGAATTGAAAAAACCATTAGAGGAAATAGAGAAAGAATATTTAAAAGCAAAAAAAGATATTAATTTTCAAAATGAATATAATGATTTACTTAAAAATTATGTTGGACGTCCTTCGCCATTATATTTTGCAAAAAATTTAACAAAAAAACTTGGTGGTGCAAAAATTTATTTAAAACGTGAAGATTTAAACCATACTGGTGCACATAAAATAAATCATTGTATCGGAGAAGCTTTGCTTGCAAAAAGAATGGGTAAGAAAAAACTTTTAGCAGAAACTGGTGCTGGGCAACATGGAGTTGCATTAGCTACTGCGGCAGCTATAGTTGGATTACCGTGTGAAATTCATATGGGTTCTATTGATATAGTAAAAGAATATCCAAATGTAATTCGTATGAAATTACTTGGAGCAAAAATTGTAGAAGTTAATACTGGTGGAAAATGTCTTAAAGATGCTGTTGATAGTGCTTTTTCACAATTTATGAATGAATATCAGACTACATTTTTTACAATAGGATCTGTAGTTGGGCCTCATCCGTATCCTATGATAGTGAAAGATTTTCAATCAATTGTTGGAAAAGAAGCAAAAAAACAAATTATAAAAAAAGAAGGTAGATTACCAGATTATATAATTGGTTGTGTGGGAGGAGGTTCTAATGCTATTGGTTTATTTAACGAATTTCTTGATGATGAAGTTGAGCTTATTGGAGTTGAACCAGCTGGAAAAGGTACAGCTGTTGGTCAACATGCTGCGACTATTACATATGGTTCAGAAGGAATAATTCATGGAATGAAGACTATTGTTTTACAAAATAAAGAAGGAAAACCAAATCCGGTACATTCAATAGCTTCAGGTTTAGATTATCCTGGAGTAGGTCCAATACATGCATATTTAAAAAATATTGGTAGAGTAAAATATACTTCTGTTTCTGATAAGGAAACATTAGATGCTTTTGTCGAGTTATCTAAAATTGAAGGAATTATACCAGCTCTTGAAAGTTCTCATGCAATAGCAGAAGTAATAAAATTAGCACCAACGTTGGATAAAAATAAAATTATAATTGTAAATCTTTCTGGTCGTGGAGATAAAGACATAGATTATGTTGTTAAATTATTAAAAATTAATTAATATTAGTTTTCCACACATTTTTATTGTAGTTTAAAATATTTATGTTATGATAAAAATTCAGATATGAAAAGTTTACGAAATATAAAGATTAATAGTTTCTTTTATCTTACTTTTATTAAAAGGGAGCTATTTGTTTTTGTATAAAGTTAATTAAATTAAAAATACAAAACAAAAATGGCTCCGAGTAAAATTGAAGCCATTTTTTTTGGGTTGATGTATGTATTCATAATCTTTAGGAATATATGCACCAGCCTTAAATAAATAAATGTTTTGAGGTGTGGATAGTTCATCACAAAAAATATAGGAGAGTGTTATGCAAAAAATGTTTAATTCTTCATTCGGGGGAGATGGTTTTTCTCCTCTTATTAGTAAAGAAGATAAGGAAGAAATAATTTCTTCCTTATCTTCTAATAAAGAGGAGAAGGGTTTAAAAAAACCTGAAAGAAAAAAAAAATTTAAAAAACCCACAAAAGAAAAGAAAGAAAAATTATTACTTTAGTAATGATATCAATATATCTTAATTTTTCTTTTGTATAAAAGGATTTACGGCAGGGAATATTTATATTTTCTGCTGTTTTTATTTATTTGACAAAATATTAAGTTTTATGTATTATGAAAATAGTTAAATGTTTTTTTGTTAAATAAATTTAGGAGTCTGTAATGGATTCAAATAATCCTTATCCAATGAAAATCTTCGGTAATCCGAATGGATTAAATACTATTCTTTTTAAAGAGATAGTTAGCTTGTTAGGCAAAGAACCTGGGAAAGTTTCTTATAATGAATTTTCTGACGGTGAATGCTTGTGGCATCACGAAGAATCAATTCGTGACTGTGATGTCTATTATTTTTTTCAGCCAAGGTTTGGGAAAAAAGAGGAACTGAGCTTTGATTTAGATCTTGCGGAAACGATGATTTTTTCTCTAAAATAGGGAGAGCCAAACAGGATAACTATTATTATTCCTTGTCTTCCTTATGCAAGGCAAGACAGGCCCTCAAATTTTGGTAACCTTCACAACGGCGAATCTATTACTTATTTGTCAAAAAATGGAGATTCATCGTTAGTATTTTGAGAAGTTGTAGCAATATGACTCCTCTTTTTTATTTTATCTTTTTTATGATATACTTTTTGGATGAAAGATAGAATTTATATTAAAGATTTAAAAGAAAATATTGGAAAGGAGGTGATAGTGGCTGGTTGGGTGAATATTAGACGTGATCAAGGCAAGATGGTGTTTTTTGATATGCGTGATATGACAGGTCTAGTACAATGTGTCGCTTTACCGAGTCGTATAGATGTTATAGAAAAAGCAAAAGAAATTCGTCCAGAATGGGTTTTGAAGCTCACAGGTCTAGTCAATAAGCGCCCAGATAAAAATATTAAAATGGATGTATTAAATGGTGAATTAGAGCTTGAAGTCACTAATGTTGAAATTTTAAACAAGGCAGAAACCACGCCTTTTCAAATAAATGAAAATTCTATCGGAGTCAATGAAGATCTCAGAATGAAATATAAGTATTTGGATTTACGAACAGAAAGAATGCAAAAAAATATTAGAATGCGAGATAAAATAATTTCTTTTTTTCGAGATTATATGCACAAGAATGACTTTATTGAAATTGAAACACCAATACTTATGAAAGGTACTCCTGAAGGTTCACGTGAATATGTTGTACCATCTAGATTATTTAGTGGACAGTTTTATGTGCTTCCGCAATCTCCTCAGCAATTTAAACAACTCTGCATGGTTGCTGGTTTTGAAAAATATTTTCAAGTCGCACGTTGTATGCGTGACGAAGACACAAGAGGTGATAGACAGCCAGAATTTACCCAACTTGATTTTGAAATGTCTTTCGTGACTCAAGAAGAAGTTCTTGAATATACAGAAGCGATGTTTATTGAACTTGTAAAAAATGTATATCCAGAAAAGAAAATTAATAAAATACCTTTTCCACGTATTTCTTATAAAGAATCAATAGAAAAATATGGTTCAGACAAACCAGATTTGCGTGTAGATAAAAATGATCCTAACGAACTTGCATTTGTGTGGATTCTTGATTTTCCAATGTTTGAAAAAAATGATGAAGGGGAGTTGCAAGCGGTGCATCATCCTTTCTGTTCAATTAAAGATGAAGATAAAGAGAAGTTTTTGAAGGGGGAAGATTTATTTTCTATCCGTGCAAATGCTTATGATTTGGTACTAAATGGTTATGAACTTTCTTCTGGGTCTATTCGTATTCATGAAAAAGAAATACAAAAACAAGTCTTTAAACTTTTAAATATAGGAGAAGAGGAACAAAAGAAAAAATTTGGACATATGTTAGAAGCATTTACTTATGGAGCACCTCCACATGGTGGTTTCGCCCCTGGTATAGATCGTATAGTGATGATTCTTCAAAATGAACCAAATATTCGCGAAGTCATTGCTTTTCCAAAGACAGGTGAAGGTAAAGATTTAATGATGGGTTCTCCCGCAGAAATTTCAGAGAAACAACTGAAAGAGTTAGGAATAAAACTTTCTAAATAATTTTTTAAATTTTATTTTTTACTCACTGAATGATTGGGATAAATCTTTCTTTATTTGCTCGCTTAATTTTTCTACGCTCTTGAATTTTTTTGGGAAACGCAGATACCTTTCTGTCGTAGCCGTTATATTTTTTCCATAAAGGTCATCATTAAACTCTAGGATGTGGATTTCCAGACAATCTTTGTTTGTTAAAGAGTTGAATCCGTAATATATAAGCCCTCTATAAAATATACCTTCTAGACTAACTTTGCACGAATAAAGTCCTTTAGCGAGGTCTTTTGCTAAGGCAACATCTAGGTTTGCTGTTCTAGCGCCTACTTTTTCTCCGTTATTAGCCCCAGGCAAAACGATTCC
>PFRK01000007.1 GCA_002788475.1 Candidatus Nomurabacteria bacterium CG_4_9_14_0_2_um_filter_32_10
GAACGGCATTCCGGACAAAAAGTTGGCGGAGGGACTTTTATTTTTTCATAAAAATTAAAATCTCCCGGCTCGATAGTAAATTGAGTCTTACAGTTTTGACATATCACGTTTTGTGGTTTATACTCCATAACTTTTTTACAACCTGCCCCGTATGAAGCTCTGCTTTCATTCGGGGTTCTGACAGTTTTTAGTTTCGTTTTGGTATTCCACTTACTTTTTACTTTATGAACTTTATAAACTTTCTACTACCTTAGATTCCCTCTTTTTTGAGCTGTTCGATTATTTCACGAGATTTGCGAGATAATCTCCCTGGAAGTTTTATTTTAAGTTTAATCAATAAATCTCCACGCTTACTTTTTAAAACAGGCACTCCTTTCCCTTTTACACGAAGAATTTCATTAATAGACACACCTTCTGGTATTTTTACTGATATATCACCATCTAAAGTTTGAATAGGATACTCTATACCTAAAAGAGCATCTGAAAGTTTTAAATCTAAATTCATCACAAGGTCATTCCCTTCACGTTTAAATATCGCATGTGAAGCAACATTTATTTTTATATAAAGATCTCCTGCTGTTCCTTTAAAAACAGCTTCACCACCTCCAGTCATGCGAATCATTTCTCCATCATGAATACCAGCCGGTATGTTAACAGAAACTTCAATTTCTTTACGCAATACTCCTTTACCTTTACAATTTTCACATTTTTCTTTTGGCACCTCGCCAGAGCCTAGACATTCTTCACAAGTTTTTTTAGTTGAAATAGTTCCTAAAATAGTTCTTTTCGCTTCTCGAACTTTTCCTTGTCCATTACAATATTTACAAGTTTCCATCTTAGTACCAGATTTTGCTCCAGAACCATTACAACTAGAACAATTTGAAGTTTTAGTAATTAAAATTTTTCTGCTAGTCCCAAAAATAGACTCAGAAAAAGAAATCTGTATTTCAGTAGAAATATCACGTCCACGTCTTGTTTGTGTTCTACTTCCCCCCATTCCTCCTGTAAAAAAATCACTAAAAATATCATTTAAATTCCCAAAATCAAAATCTGCATTTTCATTTTGAAAACCAGAAAAATCCCATTGTCCACCTCCAGAAGAAAAACCTTCAAAACCATGTCCTTCTCTTGAATACCCACCTTGACCCATATTTTCAAAACCAGACCCAAATTGGTCATATTTTGAACGTTTAGAATCATCAGAAAGGACTTGATAAGCTTCATTTACTTCTTTAAATTTGCTCTCATTTCCCTCTTTTTTATCAGGGTGATATTTATGGGCTAATTTATAAAAAGCCTTCTTTATCTCATCTTTTGAAGCCCCTTTATTTACACCCAGAATTTCATAATAATCTTTACTCATAAGCGTATTATATCATAGGTTCTGATTCTTGAGAAATTTTTTTCTTTACTTCTCCATCTAAAACTTCCTCTCCATTTCCTTCAACTTCTTCTTCATTTTCTTTCTTCTTCCCTTTGCCTTCAATAATAGCTTTTTCTTCAGAACTTCTGATAATCGATGCTTCCTCTTCCTCTATCAATTTTTGAGCATCATCTTTTGAAATTGAATACTTTTTACGAGATGCCTCAATAATTTCCTCACGATATGATCGATGAGTCGGGGGCAAAACTCTAAGAGTTTCAGCTGAAAACGGATCATAAGATTCACCATCAATTGTCATTTTAATATAAAATTCCGCCACGGCCAAATTAATCATATCCTTAACATCAAAGACTGGTGCAAATTCTGGTTTCATTTTAACTGCATCTTCACCTCCAATACGAAAAGTAATAACACTTCCACAGTTACCAAGTACTGCCTGATGAACTTTTGGAATAATTTGCCCAACATATTGATGCGCTATAGTTAAGTTCAAAGCATATTTTCTAGCTTCTGATAAAATATTTTCAAAAGTCTGAGTAACAACATTTTGAAACTCATCTACATATAAATAAAAATCTTTACGATCTTTTTCTGGAATTGCTGCTCGTTCCATTCCGGCTTGTTTTATTTTTGTCAAAAACATTGAACCCAAGAAGGAGGAATTCTCTTCTCCCAGACGTCCCTTAGAAAGATTAATCAATATTATTCTTTCTTCATTCATTAATTTACTTATATCTATTTTATTTTGTTTCTGCCCAAAAATATTTCGAAGTAATGGATCTGAAAGAAATTGTCCAAGTTTATTTACCAGTGGAATAATAGCATCTGTATCAAATTTCTCAGACCAATCGGCAAATTCAATAGCGAAGAATCTTTTTACCATATCGTCAGTAATGTATTCCACTACTTTCTGTCTATAATTTCTATCTGTTAACATTGAAATCATTCCGCGCATTGTGGCATGTGGATAGTCAAGCAAGGCCAGACAAGTAAAACGGAAAACGTGTTCAAGACGTGGTGTCCAGTTAGCTCCGAACTGTTTCTGAAAAACTTCAATCAAACCTTGTGTCAATTGAAACTTAAATAATGGATCAACATTAGCTAAAGGATTAAAAGAAGCTGGAAAATCCAAATCAGTAGGATCAATGATACAAACATCTTCAATACGTTCTTTCGGTATAAAATCAAGCATTGCGTCTATTTCATCTCCGTGTGGATCAATCAGACAAATCCCATGATTATAGGTTATATCTTGACGCATAAAAAGTTCAAGCATTTTACTTTTACCCACACCAGATTTTCCGATAATGTAAAGATGACGTCTACGGTCTATACGCTTAATACCAAAAATAAATTTCTTTTCTTCTAAAGAAGCAACATAATTAGTTCGTCCAATAAAAGAAACTTCCTCTGGCTTAACTTTTCCAAAAACTGGTAATTCTGGTGGAGGAGGAGCATATTTAATTATTTGCACTCGATTTGCCTTTGACATACACCTATTTTACTACAAAATCAGCTTAAATTCCACACCTCACCCCAAGCCCTCTGCTTAATAAAGGAGAGGGGTTTTTAATAAACTTCTTTTTGATAACAACTCTTACAATATACAATTTCTGGTCGATCTGGAGCATAATTTGTAGTAATTTCTTTTTTACATTTGTCACAATTACGTTTCCAAAACTTATATGGCCCGCGACGATCTATACGATCTAAAAAACGACAATTCCAGCATTTTCTAGGAATTGGAACAACCATTTTTCTATAAAATTCAAGCTCTCTTTTAATTAATCGATAATTTCTAGAACATTTCGTACAAACAAGTATTTCATTTATAAAATCATCCGATATATTTTCTATATGATCAGGAATTTCTTCTGATTTCATAGTTTCCTTGCCTTCTGTTTTTTGAATATTATCTTGCCATTTAAAACCTTGTTCTAACACTTCCTCTTTTGTAAGTGGCATATTATCTTGTGCAATTGTTTCATTGTATCCAAAAGGACATAGTTCAGAAGGTAAAAAATCGCCATATACATCATTATCTTTTAATTCTTTTTCTATATGACTTTTTATTTTGTTATACTCATCTTTATTATATTTTTTATTCAAAATAACAAAAGATCCATTTTTTACAGCATCGCAGCCTATACAATCATTACTTTGTCTTGTGGCAAATGAGTACTCTATGTCTTGAGAGCTTTCAACCCACCAAGAACAAATCACTTTCCTAGAACCTGCTCCAATACCAACTCCGTTATAAAGAAGTTCGGAAGTACGACAATGACCAATCATATCAGCACAATCTTTACTCCGTTTTACTGAAAATGAATGTCGCATATCTTCAGAAGAAGAAATTTCAAAACAGTTATAACAATTCTTAGAATCAAAAATATAATTGCCATCACAATTAGTCACTTTAAGATTATTATTACTACGATATGGAAATTTAAGAGAAAATTCTGCAAATTTTTTCTTTATTTCTTCTGTTTTCATAAAACTACCGGAAATTTCCGACACACGTTTTAACCATTCATCTCTAGAAAGTGGTTCATTAAAAAAATGATAAGATTTATGACGTAAATTCACACAACCAAAACAATTCGAACATCCCATACAACTAAAAAGAAAATGAGAATCTATGCAATCTGATACATTTTGTCCCCAAGCTATTCCATTACTTTTATGAATATTAATACTTTCATAAGTATTCTCTATTGTATTACCATAATAAACATCATAAACATCTCGACTATCAATTATGCCACGTGAATAAGCACAATTTTCATTATTTGGACCACTATTAAAAATCAAGTAACCATCTTTATTTCCACCCGCAAAATTTGCATATTCACTATTAATATTAGGCCCAGTAACAGCACTACTATAAGTAGCAGATTTTGGAACTTTTAAAATTAATTCTTTTAATTGCTCAAAAAATGGTTTATCAAAATCATAATCTATTGCATAAGAGAAAGGATTCCATTTATCTGAAACCCAACAATCATTACAATACACGGTATAAGGAGAATTTGGATTATACATACTAATAATAGAGCGACTACACAAATTACAAGTTCTATTATAAAGAGTACGTTCATTTCTCCATATTGCCCTCATCTTAAAACGACAATCTGGACAAATTTTTGGAACTGGAACATTCATCTTTTCATAAAATCCAAAATCATCTTGATCTAAGATAAATTCTTCTTTACATTTTTTACACTTTCTTTTTTCATTTTTGTATTCCATCCCAGTACTAAAATTTTAAATTTTTATTAATAATCATCGTTTTATTTATTTTTCTAATTATATTTTATCATTATGATACTTACTCAAAATTTAGTACAGGACAAGTATTTTTTAATTTCCTTAGTATGCAGTATACTGCATACTAAGGTTTTTTAATATACCTCCTGCTGATAACATTTTTCACAATACACTATCTCCGGTCGATCTGGAGCATAGCTTGTTTCAAATTCATTCTGACATCCCTCTTTCATACACTTTCGATGCCAAAGTTTCATTGGATTACGCTTTTTGAGTCTAGCTTCGTGACGACAATTAAAACATAAATGAGGAAGTGGCACTCCAATTTTATGATAAAGTTTTAACTCATTTTCAGTTATCTTATAAGCACTTAAACATCTACTTTCTGTTTTTCCTATATTTAAACATTCTATTTTCTCTTTAATAATTGAATCTGGAACATCATCTAAATTATCTGGTAAATCTTCAGCTGATACAGTAGTTTGGTATTTATTCTTTTGTTTATCTCGCCATCTATACCCTTTTTTAATTGCTTCTTTTTTGGTTATTGGGAAATAATCTTGAGCTTGAGTTTCATTATAACAAAAAGTTGATATTTCAGCTGGGAAAAATTCTCCATATTTATAAACAATTCCATTTTTATCAACATACGGCATATTATTCATCTGCTCTATAATTTTTGTCCTGAGTTTTTCGAAGGATTCTTTATTATATTGTTTGTTTAGAATGCAATACTTTTTACTTCGCAAACCTAAACATCCAAATAAATTATCACAACCATGGCAATTAAAAGAATATTCTATATCCCTAGAACTATAAACTACACTGGTAAATAAATTGCGATAATTTCCTATACCAGTATCAAAAGCTTCATAAACTAATTCTGCCTCTCCCACACCTGGTCCTGAATCATAAACATCCTTAGCAAGATGTGCAATCCAATGTATATATTTTGAATCTTCTATTCGTATGCCAGTTGCATCAAAACAAAACTTACAATTTTTTACTCCATCCAAATTATCACCCGTAGAATTAACTACTTTTGTTTGGTTTATAAATTGATGTATTGATTTAGAATAAAGTTCTTTGTACTTTTCTTTTAACTTTTCTATTTCTTTGTAACTTTTTAAATTAATTTTTGATAATTTTTGATTATATTCTTCTCTAGAGAGTTGCTGATTCCACATACAATAAGATTTATTACGTAAATTACTACATCCAAAACAATTTGTACAACCATGACAATCATATAAAAAATAAGAATCTACACAGGTTTTACAATTAAAAGAGTATAAAGTATGATAACAATCAATACAAAACATATCTTCATAACAAAGTTCTGATTTATGAACCACATAGAGATCAGAAGAATCTTTTATAGCACAAATTCTATTTGAATAAAAAGTTTTTTCTATACTCCAAGAACCGGAAGACATATAACTATCCTTGCTATCTTCTGCTACATTACAATAATCACTATTAGTTGCTTTAGAATTAGAAAGACATTGAACAGGAAAAATATCCCTCAATTCTTTCCATTGTTGAAAAAAAGGTTTAGAAAAATCATATTCTCGTCCATAACTTAATGGATCCCAGTCATCACCCCACCAATATTTACTATCATAAACAGTTAATTTTTCATCTGGATGATAAATAGTTATTAAATCTTCGGTATGCTCGGAACCATCACATTTTCTTTTATATAAAGACATTTCATTCCTCCAACATAAACGTCTTACTGTGCGACATTCTGGGCAGAATGTCGGCGGAGGAACTTTTATCTTTTTATAAAATAAAAAATCTTCAGGCTCTATAATAAAGTCTTTTTTACAATTTTGGCAGATCTTCTTTTCACTAACATTATTCATATCTTTGGCTCTTTAAGGCCTTGCCTTTGGGCTCCTTTTAAGGCAAGGCCTTTTTCTTCTCGCCATTTTATTCTAAAATTTTTCTCAAAACGTCTTCTGGAACTTCTTTTGTATTATCTGTGGGAACTTTTTCTGAAATTAAATTTTTTAACTTATCCATATCTTCTTTACTTGCAGATCTATCATTAGATGGTTTCTCTTTATTTTCAGTTTTTAAAGCATCTAAAGAAATAGGTACAGGGGTAGGAACAACAGGTTCCACCGTCTTCATCGGTGTCCCACCATCTACGGTGATTTTATTTAAAATTTCTCTTAATGCTGAATTATCTCTAGGTTTTATATTTTCTTTTTCCTTTTTACTAAAAACCTTTTTAATTGTTGAAAATATTTTAGGACGTGAAGATGAAGGTGGAACATTTCTAACTGGAGTTCTTTTATTAAAATTATCAGGTGTAGCTTTTTCAACTCTTTCTGGGTATCTTTCTGTCTCTCCATTTCCATCTTTTTGTTTAAACTCTATACCCAAGTCTGCTAAAGGTTTATAAAACAAAGTTTCATCTTGTTTAATTTGTTTTATTGATCCAGCAATTGGTTTTAATTCACCAGATTTTATTTTTGCTATACAATCTTTACAATAAACTGCTCTACCAACTTCTGGCTTAAAAGGAACCATAGTATCTTTTTTACAAATGGAACATACAGCTGGAAATTTTTCAACCCCACCAATATTACTATCATCACCAATCGACATTCCACTCCAATCATTTATTTCTCTCTCTACCACTTCTCTAGATCTACAATATAAAGCACGAGAAGATTTAATAACTTCATCCTCAACTTTTTTATTGCCAGACTTCACCATAGGAGGAAGAGTTTTAGCAGAAAATGGACGAGAAGATACTCCATCTATCATTAATTTCAAATAAATCTTAAAATTTGGTAAATTCACGATATCCTGCGGTATAAATTCTGGTTCAAATTCTTTTTCTAAAAATTCTGCATCATCAGCACCAACTCTAAAAACTATCATTGTTCCAACGTTTCCAAAAATTGCGTCTCGAACACTTGAATTTTTTTCTGTGATAAGTTGAGCAGTATATTGATGAGCTACTGTTAAGTTTAATCTATATTTTCTAGCTTCAGATAAAATACCAGCAAAAGCATCTGTCACAAAATTTTGAAATTCATCAACATAAAGATAAAAATCTTTCCTGATTTCTTCTGGTATACGTACACGTTCCATAGCTGCTAGTTGAATTTTTGTAATAATCATACCTCCTAAAAGTGAAGAATTATCTTCACCAATACGTCCCTTAGAAACATTAACAAGAAAAATTTTTCCATCGTTCATTATGTCAAAAATATTTATAGTACTAACTGACTGACCTACAATATTTCTAATTATAGAAGTAGAAAGAAATTGCCCGACTTTGTTTTGAATAGGTGCGATAGCTTCATTTCTAAATTTATCTTGCCAAGCTTCGTATTCGTGAACCCAAAAAGCTTTAATGACTGGATCCTTTAAATTCGTAATTATTTTTTGTCGATAATCTTTGTCCACCAACATTCTAGGGATTCCAAGAAGTGTCGAACCAGGAGTATCAAGCAATGCTAAAATTGCATTATTTAAAATATATTCCATACGGGCACTCCAAGCATTTGCCCAGATTTTAGTAAAAATACCCATTAATCCCGAAGCTACTAAATGTTTATATTTTGGATCAATCAGTTCCAAAACGTTAAATCCAATATGGAAATCAATATCAGCTGGATTAAAATAAACAACATCTTTCATTCGATGTGGTGGGATAGCCGACAAAATAGCTTCTACATTTTCTCCGTGTGGGTCAACCATACAAACTCCATCCCCATTTTCTATATTCTGAATAATCATATTAAACATCAGTGCAGATTTACCTGTCCCTGACTTTCCGAGAATATAAACATGCTGACGCCTATCTTTGCGCTTTATACCAAAAAGTACATTTTTATCCCTATAGGTAGTATTTCCAATGTATGTAATTTCTTTATTTTCAGGTAATTCGTGCAATTCCATATATGTAAATTATACCAGAGATTTATAAAACTAAAAAGCCCCATAAGAGGCTTTTTAGTAATAAAAGATATTATACTTTTGGAGCTTCACCTTCGGGTTTTTCCCCGCCTGCATCGCTTTGCGAAGCATTGCGGGCAGGTCCTTCCTTAAACTCAGCATCGTGAACCTCAGAATTCTGTTCCTCTGGGGGTGTGGCAGGAGGAGTTTCGGCGCCGACTTTACTCATCGCTTCACCAATCTTAGACATTTCAGCAGATAATTCTTCTGTAGCTTTTTTAATAGCATCAACGTTTACACCACCTGCCTGCGCAGGCAGGTCTTTCACTCCTCTTAAAGCAATTATTTTTGCATTAACATTATCTTTCACATCAGCTGGGATTTTTGCTTCATTATCTTTCAATGCTTTTTCAGCAGTATAAATAATCATTTCAGCTGTATTTTTTACATCAACAGTATCTCTTTTCTTTTTATCTTCTTCAGCATGAAGTTCAGCGTCTGCTTGCATTTTTTTAATATCTTCTTCTTTAAGTCCAGAACTTGCTTCTATTTTTATAGATTGAGCTTTTCCAGAAGCTTTGTCTTTCGCAGTCACATTTAATATTCCATTCACATCAATATCAAATGTTACTTCTACCTGAGGCATACCTCGAGGTGCTGGTGGAATCCCATCTAAAATAAAACGACCAAGAGATTTGTTATCGGAAGCCATAGGACGTTCTCCTTGTACTATATGAATCTCCACAGAAGTCTGATTATCAGCTGCAGTTGAAAATACTTGAGATTTAGAAGCTGGAATAGTTGTATTCCTATCAATTAATTTTGTACCAACTCCTCCTAATGTTTCAATACCAAGAGAAAGAGGTATCACATCAAGTAGTAAGACATCACGTACATCTCCCGCAAGTACTCCCGCTTGTACCGCAGCACCAAGAGCTACCACTTCATCAGGGTTAATAGACATATTTGGTGTTTTGCCAAAAAGATTTTTTACAGCTTCAACTATCATCGGCATTCTAGTTTGTCCACCAACCATTATAATTTCATTTATTTCATCCATTTTAAATGGTGATGCTTCAAGTGCTCTTTTTGTTATTTTAATTGATCTATCTACATATTCCTTTGCAATAGATTCAAGAGTTGCTCGTGACATCTTCAAAAGTAAATGCTTTGGTCCTCCTGAATCAGAAGTAATAAATGGAATATTTATTTCTGCCTCCATTGTGGTAGAAAGTTCATGTTTAGCTTTTTCTGCTGCTTCTTTTAATCTCTGATGAGCAAGTGGATCTTTTCTTACATCAATACCAGATTCTTTTTTATATTCTTCAGCAATCCAAGAAATAATTTTTCTATCAATATCTCCACCACCCATATGAGAATCTCCATCAGTAGATTTTACTTCTATAACATCATCACCGATCTCAAGAACAGAAACATCAAAAGTTCCTCCACCGAAATCATAAACAACTATTTTCTCATTTTTCTTTTTATTAAATCCATAAGCAAGAGCTGCTGCTGTAGGTTCATTAATAATTCTTTTTACATCAAGCCCTGCTATTTGTCCTGCATCTTTTGTAGCTTTTCTTTGAGTATCATTAAAATATGCTGGAACTGTGATGACAGCTTCTGTTATTTTTTCTCCTAATTTAGCTTCAACATCAGCTTTTATCTTTTGTAATACCATAGCAGAAATTTCTTCTGGACGATAAAACTTTTCTGACATCTTTACTTTTACTCCACCATTCTCTCCTTGCTCAATTTTAAATGGAGCAGTTGGTTTATCTTTTTGTACTTCTGGATCATCAAATCTATGACCCATATATCTTTTTATTTCAGAAATTGTATTTTCTGGATTAGTCACTGCTTGTCTTTTTGCAAGAAGTCCTACAATACGATCACCATTTTTTGCTGTAGCAATTACAGAAGGTGTCGTACGATTACCTTCCACGTTTTCTATAATTTTTGGCACACCACCTTCAATAAAAGCGACAGCCGAATTTGTTGTACCCAAATCTATACCTATGATCTTAGACATATTGTTAAAAGTTCGTAAAGTTACAAAGTTCATAAAATGATTTCCTAATTTAAGATTTCACTTTTTAGACTTTATAACATTATAAACTTGATTACTTTATAACTATTCTAATAATTATATACAAATCTTATATTTTTTGCAAGTATTTCGTGACCGCAAAATACTTGTCAAAAGATAGTATATATTATAAGATATAGATATGTCAAGAAAAATCGAATATTCTAATAAAATACTTAAGATCTTAGCTGAAAAACCAGTTATTTCCGTAGATTCAATTAAAGAATCAAAAGACCAAAAAACTAGTTATGCACTTAGTCGTTCCATAAAGAATCTTATAGAATCTGGATGTATTGAAGTATTAAAATCAGACAATAAAAACTATTTAAAACTTACTAAAAAAGGTAAGAATAAACTAAACTCTATAAAATTAGAAGGAGATGGTGTATTAGTATCTACTGCGTGGGATGGCTTGTGGAGAATTATAATTCTCGATATCCCAGAAGAAAGAAAAAATGAAAGAGAAGCTTTACGTTATCTTTTAAAGAAAGCAAATTTTACTTGTATAAAAAATACTGTATGGATATCTCCACTACCATATGAACATCTTTTCACAAACATTAAAAAAGATTTAAATCTAGGAACAGAACTTATAATAATCGTCACAGACAAAATTGATGAAGAAACAAAACTAGCTTTTTTAAAAAGTATTAAAAAATAAAAATTTTAAAAGATTTTCGCTTTTTCTCAGATTATATTTTTAAAACCTCCAGCTTGAAGATCCCAAAGTTTTTTATAAAGACCACTTTCTTTATTTAAAAGTTCTTCATGTGTTCCATCTTCAATAATTTTTCCCTTATCAAGCACAATAATACGATCCATTTGTCTTATAGTCGAAAGTCTATGAGCTATGACTATCGTTGTCTTCCCTTTTATTAGTTTAACAAGTGCGTCTTGTATTAAAGATTCTGAATGAGAATCCAAAGAAGATGTAGCCTCATCTAATATTAGTATTGGAGCATTTTTAAGAATAGCACGAGCAATAGCAACACGTTG
>PFRK01000031.1 GCA_002788475.1 Candidatus Nomurabacteria bacterium CG_4_9_14_0_2_um_filter_32_10
GGATTAGTATATAAAAATTTTATAATATCTTCATATTTTATACGCCCATCTTTAACTCCTTTTAACATAAGGCCCAGTGCAGTTTCTAACCCTGGTACACCAAAAGGTGGATTCTCTTTTTCCTTCTCTTCCTTTGTATGAGGAGCATGATCAGTTTCTATTATATCAATAATACCATCATTCAAACCTTCCCATAATGCATCCTGATCAATTTTTTTCCCAAGTGGAGGTTTCATCATCGTATATCCCTTTTTTTCTTTTACTATATCTTCCGTAAAATATAAATGATGAGGAGTTACACCAGCAGTCACTTTTTGACCTTTCAATTTTGCTAATTTAATTAACTCTACTTCAGTAGCTTGAGAGATATGACAGACATGTAAATTTCTTTTATATAGATGCGCCAATTCTAAAACGTTTACAAGTTGTTCGCCTTCAGCGTGTACAAGAATAGGTTTACTAGATTCCCAAGCAGAAAAAACATTCTGTAATAATTTTGAATCTTCAATTAACATCTCCCCAGTTGTATGATTGCAGTAAATTTTTAAACCAAAAATATGGGATGACTCCCATGCATTTTTAAATTCATTTATATTTTTACCATCAGTCCCAAAATGAAAACCAATATCACATATCGATTTCTCTGAAAGATTTATCTTCTCATTTAAACGATCCATTGAAATAGTAGGAACAGGATTGTTGGGCATATCAATTACAAAAGTAAAACCACCCGAGACAGCTGCACGACTTCCAGTATAAAAATCTTCTTTATGTGTAGATCCCGGTTCACGTAAGTGAACGTGAATATCAATTAGTCCAGGAAATTTTTGTAGGGACATAATATTTTAAGCTTAACATTTCTACCAAAAACAACCAATACTTTAGTTTACTAAAAAGACAAAACCATAAAGAATTTCAAGAGTCGTGTTGGTCCCCTGTCCTTATGACTCCGAGGGCGAAGGCTCAGAAATTTTTTATGGTTTAGTCAACCTATTTTCTAGCAGCAATAATAGTTTCAGCTACGTTATTAGGCACAATATCATATCTCAAAAATTCCATTGTGAAAGATGCGCGGCCTTCTGTCATAGAGCGAAGTCCTGTCATATATCCAAACATTTCAGAAAGTGGAACAACTGCACGAAGAGCTTTATTCATTCCTCTGTCTTCCATACCTTCAATAAGTCCACGTTTTGAAGAAAGATTGCCTGTTATATCTCCCATAAATTTCTCTGGTGTAATAACTTCAACTTTCATCATTGGTTCCAAAATAACTGGTTTTGCACGTTTACAAGCATCTTGTATGGCCATAGAAGCTGCAATTTTGAAAGCCATTTCATTGGAATCCACTTCGTGATAACTACCATCCCAAAGTTCTACAGAAACATTAACCATCTTAAATCCTGCAAGTACTCCACGGTCCAGGCCTTCCTTAAAACCTTTCTCACAAGGAGCAATATATTCTTGTGGAATTACACCTCCTTTGATTGTATTTATAAATTCAAAACCATTTGCTCTCTTTGTATTTTTAGGTAAATCTTCTACTTCTTCTTTGGTCAACATCTTCATAGGTTTAACTTTAATTTTTACGTGACCATAGTTTCCACGTCCGCCTGATTGTTTAATATATTTACCTTCTGCATCTGAATTGCCAGTAATAGTCTCCCTATAAGCAACTTGCGGTTTACCAACATTGGCTTCAACAGTAAATTCCCTCTTCATACGATCAACAATAATTTCAAGATGAAGTTCTCCCATTCCAGCAATAATAGTCTCTCCTGTTTCTTGATCAGTAGAAACTTTGAAAGTAGGGTCTTCTTGTGAAAGTCTATTTAAAGCCATACCCATTTTTTCTTGGTCAGCTTTAGTCTTTGGTTCTATACGTAATTGGATAACTGGTTCAGGAAAGATTATTCTATCTAACTCAATCGGATGTCCTTCGTCACAAATAGTGTCAGAAGTTATAGTATCTTTTAAACCGACTGCAGCTGCAATTTCTCCAGCAAAAACTTTTTTCATCTCTTCTCTGTCGTTCGCATGCATACGTAATATTCTACCTATACGTTCTTTGTTTCTAGTTCTAGGATTATAGATGTAAGAACCAGCAGCTAATGTTCCAGAATAAACTCTAAAGAAAATAAGTTGACCAACAAAAGGGTCAGTCGCAACTTTAAATGCGAGAGCAGAAAAAGGTTCAGAATCAGAAGCATTTCTGATAATTGGTTCATCATTATTATCAGGATCTGTTCCTGTTATAGGAGGAATATCAAGAGGAGAAGGAAGATAATCAACAACTCCATCAAGTACTAATTGAACACCTTTATTTTTTAAAGCAGACCCAGCATAAACTGGAAAAATTTCATTATTAATAACTCCTTTTCTTAAAAGTTTTTTCAAAACAATCATATCTGGAATTTTACCTTCCAAATAATCATTCATCACTTGATCATCTTGTTCTACAATTTTTTCAATTAATTCATGATGATATTTTTCAGCATCAGCTTTTAGTTCTTCTGGAATTTCTTTTTCCACAACCTTATTTCCCATCTCTCCTTCAAAATAAAAAGCTTTCATTGTAAACAAATCTACAACTCCTTCATGCTTTTCTTCAAGTCCGATAGGAATTTGCATCCTAACAGCTTTTTTTGTTAAACGATCTAAAATCGTCGCATAAGAATGTTCAAAAGATGCTCCAGTTCTATCTAATTTGTTAACAAAACAAATACGAGGAACTTTAGCTTCGTCAGCATAACGCCAATTAGTCTCTGATTGAGGTTCTACTCCTGCTACTCCATCAAAAACAACAACAGCACCATCAAGTACTCGTAAAGATCTTTTTACTTCAACTGTAAAATCAATATGTCCAGGGGTATCAATAATATTAAAACGATGTTTTTTACTTTTATCATTCCCTGCATAAGAGGGCGTCCAAAAACATGTAACAGCAGCAGATGTGATGGTAATACCACGTTCTCGTTCTTGCTCCATCCAGTCAGTAATGGTTTCACCGTCATGAACTTCTCCTATTTTGTGTGATACCCCAGTATAAAAAAGTACCCGCTCGGTAGTAGTTGTTTTACCAGCATCAATGTGTGCGATAATCCCAATATTTCTAACCTTTTCTAGTGGATAATCTCGTTCCATCCCGTACGAAATAGGACGCGTACGCTTACGCTTCGTTGTCCTTTTTATTATTTATAATATATTTTACCATTTTCATAATTTTATTTATTTTATGCGTCCGCGATTTCGTTCGGGACCATATATTTATACTACCAAGCAAAATGAGCAAAAGCTTTATTGGCTTCAGCCATTTTGTGAGTATCTTCCTTCTTTTTAATAGCAGAACCTTCATTTTTTGAAGCAGCAATTAATTCATCTGCAAGTTTTAAATGCATAGGTCTGCCTTTTCCTTTACGAGCTGCATCACGAATCCAACGCATAGCAAGAGCAAGACGACGTTCAGATCTGACTTCTCTTGGTACTTGATAGTTTGCACCACCGATACGCTTCGAACGTACTTCAGTAAGTGGACCAGCATTTTTCATTGCTAAATCAAAAATTTCAAGCGGATTTGGATTACCTGTTTTCTCTTTAATTATATCAAAAGCTCTATAAATTATTTTTCTAGAAGTCTCTTTTTTCCCAGACCACATAACATAGTTAATAAACTTCTCTAATTTTTGAGAATTATAAATGAAATCAGGTTGAACTATATTTCTATTTTTTACTTTCCTTCGCATTTTTTATTCGTAATTCGTAATTGATAATTCTTAATTATTTCTTTGCTTCTTTAGGTCTCTTATTACCATAGAGTGATCTACTCTGCCTTCTTTTTTCGACTCCTTGTGTATCTAGCACTCCACGGACAATGTGATATCTGACTCCAATCAAATCTTTTACACGTCCTCCACGGAGCATAACTACAGAGTGTTCTTGCAAATTATGTCCTTCCCCTGGAATATAAGCCGTCACTTCCATGCCATTAGTCAAACGTACTCTGGCAATTTTTCGAAGTGCTGAGTTTGGTTTTTTAGGGGTCGTTGTTGAAACTTTCGTACAAACACCACGTTTAAAAGGTGCTGGGAAAAAAACTGGTCTATTTTTCAAAACATTAAATCCTCGCGCTAAAGCAACTGTTTTTGACTTAGCATGAGTTTTTACTCTATTTTTTTTAATTAATTGATTTATTGTTGGCATACACTTAAAATAAAAGAGCCCAAAGACTCTTAGTAATAATATAATATAAACTAGAAAAAATTGCAAATCCACCTCACCCTGCCTTCGGTACCCATCTACTTAATAAGGAGAGGAGCTGGAAGTGAAGTAATTTAAAACGCAAGCCCCCACACTTTATTTAAAGTGTCGTGGCAAGCCCTGTAATAAGGTTATATAAAAATATCAATATCGGATATAGATAGTCAACAAAAAAAACAATAAAAACTACGATTAAAATAAGTGAATATTGTTCAAAAAAAGAAATAATAGGATAAAAAGACCCTGGTAAAAGTGAAAAAAGTATCTTAGAGCCATCTAAGGGTGGAATTGGTACCAAGTTAAAAATTGCTAATCCTAAATTAATAAGAACGATAGAAGAAATTATAGAAATAAAACTTTCTGATACTACAGTACCTAAAGAAAAACGTAAAATAAGCCCAAATAAAACAGCCACAAAAATATTCACCAAGATTCCAGCAAAAGCTACAGCAATAGTTCCCCACTTTCTATTACTCAGATTATTGGGATTATATGGCACTGGTTTTGCCCAGCCAAACAAAAAAGGTGCATGCGATAAAACTAAGAGCAAAGGCAAAAGAACTGAACCAAACATATCTAAATGTTTGAGGGGATTTAATGTAAGACGTCCAGCATAAAGAGCCGTCTTATCACCGAAACGCAAAGCAACAAAACCATGAGAAACCTCATGAATAACTACAGACATGATAAGTATAGCTATAAAAAAAATTGTATCCATTTTTGTTTAGTTAAAAGTTCATAAAGTTTATAAAGTGTAAAGTATTCGAATTTTATTTACTTTCTACTTGATAACCTTCTACTTGATAAACTACTTAGTCTATGATAGCATACAAGAACTGTAATTACAGTGTCCCGTTAAAAAATCAACGGACCTGTATTAAGTAATGAGTATTATAATTTTAAATTTTTTAATGGGATGAAAACATGTGCAATAACAAAAAAAGGTTCAATCGTTGGTGGCGGGTATTCAAACAGAACTCGTGCCACTAAATTCAACCCTACTGGTAAAGTCCGAAAATACCCAAATCTTCAAAAAAAGAAAGTTTTTGTGCCTGAATTAAATAAAAGCGTAAATATAGAAATCTCCACTCGTGGTATGCGCACAATGACTAAAAATGGAGTTTACAAAACCCTCCTAAAGGCTGGCCTCGTAAAAGCAAAATAAAAACCATTAAAAAATTCGACCACAAGGGGCGGCAATATAACTATTAAAAGAATATAAGTGATGTTAGTATAGACATCTAGTCTTTTTATTTATAAATATCGTGACCACCTATAAATAATAATATAATTTCATTTTTCGTTAAATATTCAAAAACGATTCTTGTATTATAATTCACAGAAAAACTAAAACAACTAGAGAGTTTACCGTGAAGTTTGTGAACTTTTAGTATTTTGTGATTTTCATCATTTTTTAATAATTCTATTCTTTCAAAAACCTCATCAATCAATTCTTTCTCTAATTTATTTACTTGCTTAATAAATGTTACTTTGAAAGAGATTGTAAGCATAGTATTATTCAAATTTTTTCATAAGTTCTCTTAAGTCTCCTCTCAGTGTTGGCTCTCTTTGAGCTTTAAGTATAGTTTCTAAGACTTCATTTTCTTCATACTCTCTTAGGGCACGTCGAACGACATCGGCTTTGTTAGCACCTTTTCCATCTTGAACCATTCTCTCTATAAATTTTTCTAAATCCCCAGAAATGGGCACAGACAATGTAGTCATATTTTTATATTATGTGTTAATTTGTATGATAATCTAATATGATAGTATCATATACTTAAAGAATACTGAAGTCAAGAGTTTTTTATTTAACCAAAAGACCATAACAAACAGAATCAGTTTTCCCAGGCATAGAAACAATGGTTTTATCTATTCCATAACATTTTGGAAAAACGACCCCTGGATAAGGTCCAAAAGAATATTTTTTAGGATAAAAAACAACAACTAATAAAATTAAAATTATAAAAACAATTATTTTTTTCATAAATAAATTATGTTCTTTTTTACACAAACGTCAATGCTATGCCCTTTTTGCCAGAACGGCCGGTGCGACCGATACGATGTACATATGTTTCGTAAGTTTGAGGAATGTCATAATTGATAACATGAGTCACGTCTGGGATATCTAGGCCTCTTGCAGCGACATCCGTCGCTATTAATATACTAATCTGATCTTTTTTAAATAAATCTAAAGTACGGATACGTTCACGACTTCTCTTGTCGCCATGGATACATCCCACTTTAAACCCTAAATGAGCAAGATCTTTTGTAAGAGTATCTACGCTGTGTTTCATTTCTCTAAAAATTAAAACTTTGTTTGATCCTTCTTTCTTTAATACTTCATGTAATTTTTCTAATTTTTCTTCTTTACTTCGTGTACGAATAACATCTTGATCAATATTTTTAGCAGTTTCTCCAGAAATCACAGAAATAAAAACAGGGTCTTTAAGAAATTCTGTCGTTAATTTTTTAACCTCTGCCGAAAGCGTCGCTGAAAAGAAAAGGGTCTGCCTATTTTCTTTTGGAACTTTAGAAAGTATAAAAACCATATCATCACGGAAACCCATATCAAGCATCCTATCTGCTTCATCAAGCACAACAGAATGACAAGTTGATAAATTTAAAACTTTTCTTATTATTAAATCTTTTATTCTTCCTGGTGTACCAATAACAAATGACACTCCTCTTTTTATTTCACTTATTTGTCTCATTATTGGAAGTCCACCAACACAAGATGCAGAGAAAATCCCTAAACCAAATGATAATGTCCGAAAATCAGAATCTATTTGCATAGCAAGCTCTCTAGTAGGAGCCATAATCAAAACAATTTCTCTTTTATTCTGTCCTTTTGTTTTTACAATTTTTTGAATAAGAGGAAGAATAAAAGCTGCTGTTTTACCTGTACCAGTATTTGCCATACCAAAAACATCTTTTCCATCTAATATAGATTTCATAGCTTGGTCTTGAATAGGTCTTGGATTTATAAATCCAGCTCTTGCTATATTTTTATGAATTTGTGTATCAAAAGGAAAATCAACGAAAGTATGTTTTGAAACATAAGGTTTTTCTTCTATGTGTTGACCTTTTTTAATGAAACGAGAAAAATCTATCCGTTCCGAAAAACCTCTCTTTTTAGGACGAATATTATTTCTTTTAAATTTACCACTAGTAAATTTACGAACAGGTTTTGATTTAGAACTAAATTTAAGAGTCCCAAATTTCTTTGGTTTTAATGAATTATTATTTTTATACATACTTGCCCGCTCTGGTCGCCCTTGGCGCTGCCTTAGGCAGATAAACCTCTGGCGGGATGGGTGTCACTCCCAATATGTAAATAGTCGAGAATGATGTATAAAGAATAGCATTTCGTCGTTAATTTGTCAAATTTGTTAAGTATGTTATAAAAGTTATAATAGAAACATATGAAAGCTTATTTAGATATTGTAAAAAATGTTTTAGAAAATGGTAAAAAAATTGAAACTCGCCAAGGTCCTCCAGCCTATACTATTGCTGGAACTATTTTCGAACACGATATGTCAAAAGGTTTTCCATTACTCACAACAAAAAAAGTCCCTCTACGTTTAATTGCAACTGAACTAGAATTTTTTATAAATGGAATTACAGACAAAAAATGGCTACAAGATAAAAATAATCATATTTGGGATGAATGGGCTAAACCCCAAAAAGCTCCATATGGACATAATGAAGCATCTAAAAAAAGAATGCTAGAAGAAAGAGATCTAGGACCAATATATGGTTTCCAATGGAGACATTTTAATGCACCCTATACAAATTATGACTCAGACTATACTAAACAAGGAATTGATCAACTAAAAAAAGTCGTCGAAATGTTAAAAACTAATCCCCGCGACAGAAGAATGATAGTCAGCGCTTGGAATCCATTACAATTTGATGAAATGGCTCTCCCTCCTTGCCATTATTCTTTTCAAATAACTACAATCGGCGATAAACTAAATTTAATGTGGAATCAACGTTCAGTCGATACAATGCTCGGACTCCCTTTTAATATTGCAAGCTATGCACTACTACTTCATCTTCTAGCAAAAGAAAGCGGATTTAAAGAAGGTAAACTCGTAGGATTTTTAGGAGATGTTCATCTTTTTGAAAATCACGTAGAGGGAGCAAAAGAACAAGTATCACGAGATCCAAATAAATATCCATTGCCAAAAATAGAAACAGGAAACTGGAAATCAATTTTTGATTGGAAATCTGAAGATACAAAACTTTTAGATTATCAAAGTTATGATAGGATCCCTTTTGAAATAGCAATTTAAGACTATTCTATAATTCTATAGAATATTAGAATAACAATTATTATGATTTCAATAATCTCAGCAATAGGTAAAAATAATGAGATAGGAAAAAAGAATGACCTTCTTTGGAATTTGCCGGCAGATATGAAACATTTCAGAGAAACGACCAAAGGACACACAGTAATAATGGGTCAAAAAACATTTGAATCCATCGGACACCCACTTCCAAATCGTAGAAATATCGTTATCACTCTTGATAAAAGTTATCTACGCCATGGCGTAGATGTAGTTCATTCAGTAAGAGAGCTTGAGAACCTATTAGATAAAAATATAGAAAATATTATCATTGGTGGAGGTATGGTTTATAAATTATTTATAGATAAAGCAGATAAACTTTATATTACACATGTAGACGGAGAGTTTCTTGAAGCTGATACATTTTTTCCAGAAATTGAAAAAAATAAATGGGAAAAAATAAAAAGTGAAAAATATTTAAAAGATGATTTAAATAAATACGACTTGGAATTTGTAGAATATATTAAGAAAGCTTCTTAATTATTTCATCTAATTTAGAATAAAATTCTTCTTTTGTCCCTTCGTTTAAAATAGTAAAATCAGCACGAGCTATTGGCCCTGCTTGATGCAAATTTTCTATTTGCGAATAATCACGAGAAATTGCATCTTCTCTGTTTAATGGGCGATGAGGTCGAGTTTCTATTCTTTTGATACGTTCCTCTGGAGAGGCATATATAGCAAGAACTTTAAAAGAATCTCCAAATTCTTTTTTAAATTCTAAATATTCTTCCCAACTATATAAACTTTCTACTAAAACATTTGGCGATTCTGGTAAATTCTTAATTTTTTCTATAGTCCGATCAGCATAAATAAGTTGTCCAAATTCTTCACGTAGTCTTTCTCTGGTTTTTCGCTCATTAGCTTCATTTATTTCTAAATTAATTCTCTTCATCTCATCAAAAGTAACATCACCAAAATAAACTTTCGGCCAACCGATTGTTTTCATTAAATATTCGACTGCTTCTGTTTTCCCAGATCCAAACAACCCAACTATGGCTAGAATTATTTTTTTATCCATAATTACATATCCTTATAAGTCTGCATATCGCCTAAAATTATTAATTTAATTTTTGCTTGTTTAAAAATTTCTTTTGTTCTTTTTGCACCATGATAATCTTTCAAGGCAACCACCCGTATAATTCCAGAATTAATAATACTCTGTGCGCATTTATAACACGGCGTCATTTTGCAATAAACCGTGCCCCCTTCAATTGCGACTCCTATTCTTGCAGCATTATTTATAGCATTTTGTTCTGCATGTGATGTTCTGATGCAATGACGAGATTCTGTTCCATCTTCATTTATAACAGTATGCATTTCGTGTCCAACTTCATCACAACTTGGCAATCCTGCCGGAGCTCCAACATACCCTGTAGATAGGATTCTTTTGTCTTTCACAATAACAGAACCAGCTCTCCCTCTATCACAAGTCCCGCGAGACCCAACCATTTCTGTTAATTGCAAAAAATACTCATCCCAAGATGGTCTTTTGTGTTTTGTAATTTTTTTATTAGTTTGCTTCATTATTTTACTAAAAGCTAAAAGCTATCGCCTACCCTTCAATATACTACCAAAAAGTGGTAAATACAAATCGTCTTTTGGATTAATAAGAAGTTCTTTTTTATTAATTTTATTAGCAAATTCAATTGGGACATCAGTCATCAATGCAAGTGGTTGCTGTTCCTTCCCCTCACCCATACAAAGCACTACGGAGGTCGCTAAACTATCCGCAACATCAGTCCGAGACATTTTTAAAACCCTACCAAAAATATCTTTCTTGCCACGATAATCACGAATACCTTTAAACCCAGCATAACCGAGAGATACTCCAACTATACCTGCTCGAAGTGGAAAAATCCTACTATCAGTGATAAGTATACCAAGATTTTTTATCTTAAATATTTTCTTTAAATCCTCTCTTATTTTTTTCGCAAATTGAAAACTATCTTTAGGAAGAAGAATGAGTTTACCTTTAGCGTTGGATTCATCAATACCAGCTGAAGACATGACCATGCCATCCTTTATAGTAAGCCAAGTGAGTTTAGTTTTAATTGCAAAATCACTTTCTTCTTTTATCAATTTTATTTTTTGAGCTTTATTCTTATATAAAACTACTCTCCCCTCTGAAAGAGCCACAATTTTTGAAGTTATAACTAAAACAGAATTCTCAGGAATCCTTTTTATATATTTGAGAATAAATTTAAGTAAGTTTTCATCTTCCTTAAATATTTTTGTTTTTACTACTTTGATTCTCATTGTTATTTTCACCTGCCCCCGATACATCGTGAGGACGGGCAGATCCTCCTCTTAATAAGCGTATTCCTATATATGAAAGCGGGGTATAAAAGAAACCCATTAACACTTTATAAATCCACCATGGTATGGTAATGGCAATGATAACGGAAAGAGGGTATATTCCCCAAAAAGCCACAAGAGAAAAAATAGCACTATCTAGAAACTGAGACCACACATTTGACAAATTAGAACGAATCCAAAAATGTTTTTCTCCTATTCTTTTCTTAAAGAAAAAGAAAGCAAAAACATCTTGATATTCTGCAATAACAAAAGCAAGCAATGAAGCGATAGAAAAACGTAAGGACAAACTAAAAACTTGATTAAACCCATCCTTTACCCAAAGTGCGTTTCCTGACCAAGGCATTATCTGGGAAACTATTGTATAAATCAGGAAAATAAACGTACTCACAAAACCAGCTAGAACAAATAATTTAGCCATCCTCTTACCATATACTTCTCCAATTATGTCCGTCATCATAAAAACAAATGGAAAGAAAAAAACAGCTACCGATAAGTGTGTATCAAAAAGAAAGGGCATCAGCTTGATGCCTAGTGTATTAGCAGCAATAAGTGAAGTAATATAAAGAGTTAGACAAATGAGAATTTTTTTATAATCCTTTTCTGTAAGCTGTTGCATAATT
>PFRK01000047.1:0-3878 GCA_002788475.1 Candidatus Nomurabacteria bacterium CG_4_9_14_0_2_um_filter_32_10
GATGTCTGGCGTGTCGCCTCTTACTCATAAAGTTGCAGGTATTGTTGTGACTGGTCATGAAGATGGCGTTCAACATGTTGTTGGTACCCTCGCCAATGCCCTTACATGGTTTGGGTTCATTCTTCCACCAGAAATGGCAGCGTATTGGGTTGGCGAAGCAGGGCCTCCTATGGATCATGATGCTGAAAAACGCAGGAAGAATATGGCAACCAATATGATGGTCAAGACCATGTCTAAAAATCTCTACCGTTATGCAAAAATGATCAAAGAAAACAAGGCGATGTTAGAAGAGAAAATATAAAATACTTATGGAAATAATCGGATTAACATTGAATACTTTAGGGACGATACTTATTGCATATACCGTTCTTCGTGTTCATGCTCGAGTGAGCAAAGATCATAAAATTGATACTAAGGTAATATCAGAGATGCAGAAAGAGAGAATGCTCGGAATTTTAGGAATAATACTTATCATAATCGGATACATTATTCAATTAAGTTTATTAAAAAATTAAGATAATAAAATGGATAAAAAAATAATATTGAAAATAATGTTAAAAATTATATGAAAAATTTTCTAAAACCCACAACACTATTAGAAATAATTGAGCACTCAGTAAAAGAGCCAGTGCTTGTTTTCAAACATTCTCTTACTTGTCCGATAAGTGCAGGCGCATATATTCGAATGAATCATGGCATAGAAAAAAAATTAATTAAATATCCTGTATATATTGTTGTTGTTCAAGAAAAACGCGAACTGTCAAATGAGATAGAACAAATTTTAAATATTACTCATGAATCACCACAGATTATTTTGATAAAAAATAAACAGGCGATTTATGATGCGAGTCATAGTGATATACAAGTTAATAATATTCCATTAAAATGATTAAAAATAAAATATATGATGTAGTTGTAATTGGTGGTGGAGTGAGTGGCACCGCACTTTTTTACACCTTGAGCAAGTACTCAACAGTAAAATCAATTGCAATTATTGAAAAATATGGATCTTTTGGTCAAGTAAATTCTAAGTGGAGTAATAATAGCCAGACTTTGCACACCGGAGACATTGAGACAAACTATTCACTGGAGAAAGCTTCAATTGTAAAGCCGGCTGCCTTAATGGTTTCAGGATACGTTTCCTCACTTAAAGGTGAGGATAATAAAATAATCTTTCCGGTGTCTAAAATGGTTTTAGCTGTTGGCAAAAAAGAAGTTGTCCAACTTGAAAAGCGTTATCTTGAATTCAGAACACTTTACCCTGACTTGAAACGACTGGAATATGATGAAATAGCAAAAATAGAGCCTGCTATTACTAAAAGAAGAAGTAAAGAAGAAATGATTCTTGCTCTATATACTCCAAATGGCTATGCTATTGATTATGAAGTTCTAGCTAAATCTTTTGTTGACGAGGTGGCTAGAAATAAGCCACCAAATAGAAATATTGATGTATTTTTGAATACGAAAGTAATCAATATTTGTAAGATTGAATATGGCTATAAAATAACGACGACAAACGGAACATTTGAGTCAAAGACGGTCGTCGTAAATACTGATGCCTATGGTTTGTTCTTCGCTAAGTTACTTGGTTACGGAAAAGAGTTTTCGCTTATTCCAGTGGCTGGTAATTTTTATTTCAGCAAACAAATGCTCAATGGAAAGGTGTATACTATGCAGGACAAAAAATTGCCATTTGCAGCGGTGCATGGTGATCCCGATGTTCATGTCCCTAATAAAACAAGATGGGGACCAACCGCCAAAATGTCTCCCGTACTTGAAAGTCGGAAGTTTAGCACAACTTTAGACTATTTTAGGTCTGCCTCTTTATTTCGTTTTGCGACTATAAAAAGTTTTGTGGTTATTTTAAGCGATATGGTTCGTTTTACATTTCTTCTCAAAAATACTTTCTATGATATACCGATTGTCGGGAAATATTTCTTTGTAAAAAATGTGCAAAAAATCGTTCCGACTATTCGAGCGAGTAATTTGCGAAAGGCAAAGGGATTCGGGGGGATGAGGTTACAACGCGTCAACACTAAAACACATGAGCTCCAACTTGGAGAAGGGAAGATTATAGGTGATAATATCATATTCAATATGACCCCCTCTCCGGGTGCCAGTGTTTGTCTTTTCAATGGCATGCGCGATGCGGAAAAAATCATGGAGTTTTTTGGTGGTTTATACTATTTTGACAAATGTAAGATGGAGGATGATTTTGCTGGCGGTTGCTTTGACCACGATAAGAAAATTATTTCAGAAAATGCGTATGTATCTTAAATATTACAAAAGGTAATAAAATTAAAAAAATTGATAAATTTAAAAATAAAGATATGGATAATAAAAATATACAAAACCCTTTCCAAAATGGAATGGCGCAATTAGATAAAGTTACTAAAATAAAAGATTTTAGCAAAGAATTTATTGCAAGATTAAGGCAACCCGATCGAGACATTAGAATTTCAATACCAGTAAAAATGGATGATGGTTCTATGAAAATCTTTGAAGGATATAGGGTTGAATACAACAATACCTTGGGACCCTACAAAGGTGGAATTAGATATCATAAAGATACCGAAATAAATGAGGTAAAGGCTCTTGCTTTTTGGATGACATTAAAATGCGCAGTTGCTGGGATCCCAATGGGTGGAGGCAAAGGTGGAATAACGGTCGATCCAAAAGAATTATCAAAAACGGAATTAGAAAAACTTTCTCGTGGGTGGGTTCAAAAACTCGCAGATATTTTAGGTCCTAAAAAAGATGTCCCTGCTCCGGATGTAAATACCACGCCAGAGATAATGGCTTGGATGGCGAATGAATATGCAAAAATAACTGAAGAAGAGACTGGGGCTACTTTTACAGGTAAACCGTTGGATAAAGGTGGCTCGGCGGGACGTGGGAGTGCTACAGGACTTGGTGGATTTTATGTTTTTAATTCTTTACGAAAACAAATTGGACTATCTGAAAAGTGTAAAATTGTAGTGCAAGGTTTTGGAAACGTTGGAGTAAATGTGGCGCAGAGTTTTATAGAAAATGGTCATAAGGTGATCGCTATATCTGATTCAAAAGGAGGAATCTATAATGCGGATGGTCTTGATATAGAAAAACTTGGCGAGTATAAGAAGAAAAACGGATCACTTTCAGGCTTTGCAGGAAGTAAGAACTTAACGAATAAAGAACTATTAGAAACAGAATGCGATCTTTTGATTCCAGCAGCCTTTGAGAATGTTATAACAGAAGCTAACGCAGAAAAAATAAAGGCAAAGGCAATTTTAGAACTTGCCAACGGTCCTATTACGCCAGAAGCCGATGAAATATTATTCAAAAAAGGCATTCCAGTGATACCAGATATTCTGGCCAATTCTGGAGGTGTTACAGTTTCTTATTTTGAATGGGATCAGAACTTAAGAGAAGAACATTGGAGTGAAAAAGAGGTCTTTGAAAAACTTTTACCAATGATGAATGATGCTACGCAAAAAACATTCAAAAATGCAAAAGAATATTCTACAGATCTAATACGAGGTGCGTTTATTTTAGCGCTAGAAAGAATAAGCGAGAAAATGGGTTATTAGTTATTATTAATTAAAATATAAAGTATATGAATAAAAACATTGTATTAGGAGGGGTTGTGGTTATCGCAATAGTAGCATTTATCGCATTATCAGGTTCTAGTAAAGAAAAACAGGCAGTAAATACGCAAGACAATTTTAGTGAAAGCACGAATACTCAAAACGAAGAAACTATAAATTCAAATGCCATAAATGTCGTTGCTGGAAGTTATGAATCTTATGCGGGAGATAAATTGGCATATGCCGAGACAGGAAATGTCGTCTTGTTCTTCCGAGCTTCGTGGTGTCCTACATGTCGAGCTCTTGATAAAA
>PFRK01000047.1:4069-11187 GCA_002788475.1 Candidatus Nomurabacteria bacterium CG_4_9_14_0_2_um_filter_32_10
AAATAATGTTGTTTTTTCTTATTTCAATTTTGGCAGGAGTATTGACTATTCTTGCTCCATGCATACTTCCGTTATTACCGGTAGTTATAGGAACTGCTGATGGAACAACTCGAGGTGTTTCAAAACGAGCAGTAGTAGTAATAACGTCGTTATCTATCTCAGTAATAATATTTACATTACTTTTGAAAGCAACAACATTATTTATTACGATTCCAGATAGTTTTTGGACATGGTTTTCTGGTAGTATCATCACTTTCCTTGGAATTGTAACTATTTTCCCTAGTTTGTGGAACAAGATTCCATTCGTAAACAAAATTAATCTTGCTTCAAACAAAGTGCTTGGTACTGGATATCAAAAAGATAGTTATTATGGAGATATGATTATTGGAGCCTCACTCGGACCAATATTTACTACCTGTAGCCCGACTTATCTTTTTATCCTTGCTACAGTACTCCCCGCGAGCTCTATTAATGGTTTCACGTATCTTATTGGCTTTACTCTCGGATTAGCTATCTCTTTATTCATAATTGCATATTTGGGGCAAAAATTTGTACACAAGATATTTACAAATGAAAATAGAACAACAAAATTAAAAAAGATATTTGGAATAATATTTCTAATTGTTGGAATAGCCATTATTACCGGCTATGATAAAAGACTGTCCTCTCTAACCCTTGACACAGGGTTTGGTGGAACAATAAATTTTGAAGAAAAATTAATTAATAGTGTAAATAAATAATTTCTAGGGAGTGAATCAGGAGTAAATCCGACCCGGGGAGAGGAAACTTCCTCTCCCTAAGAAGCGCTAAATACCAAACGACTCATTTCCCCTGTATTTAAGACGTTTGGTATGTAGCTCATAAGCACCTAGAAGCGAGTAGCCATAGTGGTAATGCCTGAGGCGGATGCCGATTTTCGGAAGTCCTTTTTTAAATCCATTTTTAGAATTAATACATTAGTAGAATGTAGTAGAGAGATTAGAATTAATTATTAAAGTCGAGGGCACAAAAAGTTATTATTGAGTTAAACCACAATGTTTTTTCAAAGCTGTTATATCATCAATCGTTAATTTTTCATTTACTCCATTATTCAAACGATACATTACTGCTTTAGAATTTTCTAAATGCTCTAATCCTAAAGCATGCCCAAATTCATGAGCTAAAACTCTTGCCAACTTCCCTTCATCCTCAAATTGATAAATATCAATTCCTCTACCATCAGGTCCTTCTTTATATGTACCTTCTTCAAATTCTCCACCAAGTTGGTCACCAATCGTATTAAATTTATTTACTTCTATATTAAGTGAAGAAACAAGACGATTTAAAACAACCACTAAAGCATTAATATTATTCATTTCAAAATTAAGATTAGTTTGCAATTTATTTATTGCTATAAACTCTGCATCAAGAAACTTTTTTTCTTTATTCAAACGATCAAATTCTTCCTCTGAAGCACCTCCTTGATTATTTAGAGAAATAACTTCTTTTTCATAAGCATTCTGACGATTTTGGAATAAAACAACTCGTGATTCAAATTCAGTTTTAAGCTTCAGATAATCAATCTGCATAATATTATATTTTGATTTTAAATCATTATAAGATGCTTTGCTATTACCTACCCTAATACCTATGTCTTCTAATTTCTGAGTCGCTTCTTGACGTACATCATAAATAAGACTCACTTTTAAAATACCGTCACCGTCTGGTGCATAGGTAAATAATTGTTTATCGATAGATTCTTCCCATGTTTCTTCTGCAATATTTATAATATTAAGAAATCTTTCTTCTGATATATTAAACCTATTATCAAAAGAACCAATGGAGTAAGTTATAGGTTTTCTACAAGGAAAATATTCATTTTGTAAACTTGAAATAATTTGAGAAAGTGGTTCTTGAAACAAAAAAATAACAACGCATAGCGCAATTAAAGAAAAAATTATTGAAAATATCTTTTTCATTATTACTAAACAAGTCCAAGCATCTTTGATATCTGAGGTTTATCAAAACCTACAATAAGCTCATTGTCTATGATGATTACAGGCACACCCATTTGTCCACTTTTATCTAGCATTTCTTTTCTTTTTTCAAGATTACTAGCGACATCATATTCAGTATAGACTATACCATTAGCTATAAAAAAGTCTTTCGCCGTACGACAAAAATGACATGTAGGTGTTGAATAAATTGTTACATTTTTCATATATTTTATAATCCCGACAGTAAAACCGGGTTCCCCGAATAAGTGTCGGGATTACTTCTAATATTTATATTATAGCATACTAATCAAGACAAAATTATTAAACAATAAAATATCTATATTCGTCTAATTCTGTGCAAAAATACGGAGAATACGGAGGCAATTCCTCCGTATCATCATATCTCTTGCTCAAAAGATAAAATAACGATATATTTTATATATGCGGGATTAGTTTAGTGGCAAAATGAGTCCTTCCCAAGGATTAGACGGGGTTTCGATTACCCCATCCCGCACAAAAATTCTTCTAAAGATTCTTTTTGAGATGTTTCCAAGAAGCATGAGCTTCTTTTGCTAAACGTTTTAAATCTTCTCTATTGAATTTATGATCTTTATTATAATCAGCTAAAGCTTTATCTATAAATATCTTATACTCTTTCTCTCCTACTTTTCTCATTTCTTTTAATTTTGGAGCAATAGTTTGGTAAAAATCAATCATCTTGTCTTTAATGTCTTTTCTCATATCTTTACCTGTTTTTGATGCAGCAAATATTCCTGCTGCTATCCCTAACGCTGCCCCTATTAACGCACCGCTTAAAAACTTATTACTTTTTTCTTCTTTTTTTATTTGTTTTTTCATATAAGTCTTAAATATAAATTTGAAAGATTTTAAGAGTCGTGTTGGTCCCCTGTCCTTATGTCCCCGAGGGCGAAGGCTCAAAAATCTTTGCAAATTTATATTTACTATTTATTATTTCTTACTAAATAAGCTAATAATCTTTTTAATATTTCTTTTCACTTTTTTATAAGTTTCATTTATATCACTAGATATGTTACGAGTATCTCTTAATATACATATTAAATAATACATAACAATTACAAGCGATACTCCAACTACTAAAATTGCTACTGAGGAAACTATATAAAAAATTGTCTGAGATACTATAAGCATATAGACGTTCATTACACTTTCTTATTACTCTTTTCACCAAGTGCCATAATAATTTTAATAACCGTATCTGGATTGAGTGACATACTTTCTATACCTTCATCCACAAGAAATTGCGCAAATTCTGGATAGTCAGATGGAGCTTGTCCGCAAATTCCAATATATTTCTCTTTCTCTTTGCATTTATGTATTATATCAGCTACAAGTTTTTTAACTGAAGAATTATTTTCATTTGCAATATGAGTGACTATACCAGAATCTCGATCGAGCCCTAGTGTAAGCTGAGTCAAATCATTAGAACCAATAGACATACCATCAAAAATATCTAAAAATTCATCTGCCAAAAGAATATTAGAAGGTATTTCACACATTACATAAATTTTTAATTCTTTATCTTTTGCACGATCTAAACCATATTCTTTCATCACTTCTATCACTTTTTTACCTTCTTCAGGTGTCCGACAAAATGGAATCATAGGAATAACATTAGAAAGACCCATATCTTCTCGTACAATTTTCATAGCTTTACACTCTAGACTAAAAGCTTCTTTAAATTTTGGATCATAATAACGAGAAGCACCACGCCAACCTAACATTGGATTTTCTTCTTTGGGTTCATACAATTCACCACCAATAAGCGTATTATATTCATTAGTTTTAAAATCAGAAAAACGAATGATGACTTTCAGTGGATAGAAAGTAGCACAAATTTTTGCAATTCCTAAAGCAAGTTTTTCTATATAATAATCTTTTTTATCCTTATACTGAGATGTAAGATCTTCTACTTCTTTCAAAACTTTTTTTATAGCTATTGTTTTCTTACCTTTCTTTAACTTATCATAATCAATTAAAACATTTGGATGAAGACGAATATGGGAAGCAATAATAAATTCCAATCTCCCTAACCCAACCCCTTGTACTGGAAGATGACAACTCTTAAATGCCTCATCTGGAGAGCCAATATTCACCATAATTTTTGTATTTATTTTAGGTATATTATCCAAACGTTGTTCTTTTACTTTAAATGGAAGAATACCTATATAGACTTTACCAACTTGACCTCCCGAAGCATCCACCGTCACATCTTGTCCATTTTTTAATACTTTCGTTGCATTATTTGAACCAACGATACAAGGAATACCAAGCTCACGAGACACAATAGCAGCATGCGAAGTACGTCCACCTTTATCTGTCACAATAGCACTTGCTATCTTCATGATTGGTTCCCAATCTGGGTCAGTGATTTGAGTTACCAACACTTCTCCTTTTTTGAATGAAGAAATATTTTTTGCACTATTTAAAATATGAACTTTTCCAGCACCAATCTTTGAACCAACGGCAATTCCTTCTACCAAAATTTTACTAGTTTTTTCTAATTGATATTCTTTTAATATGTTTTTATCCTGCCCAGAAACAACTGTCTCAGGACGTGCTTGCACAATGAATAACTCCCCCGTCCTACCATCTTTTGCCCATTCAATATCCATCGGTTGATAACGGTTGTGTTTTTTGGAAAAATATTTTTCTATTTGCAAACACCATTTTGCTAATTTTACTGCTTCTTCATTTGTAATACAGAATTTTTGTTGTTCTTGTGGCGAAACTTTTGCTTCCTTTGTACCATTTTTAGCATATATGAGTTTTATATTTTTCTTACCAATATTTTTACCAATAATAGGATTCTTACTACCATTTTCTAAGGTCGGCTTAAAAATAATAAATTCATCAGGAATAACTTTACCTTGAACAATAAATTCACCAAGACCATATATACCATTTATTAAAATAACCTTATCAAAACCTGTCTCAGTATCAATTGTAAATGCTACACCTGAAGAAGAAAGATCCGAACGCACCATCCGCTGTATTCCTACAGATAAAGCTGCATCAAAATGAGAAAATCCTTTATCTGCTCGATATGAAATGGCTCGATCAGTAAAAAGTGAAGCAATGCATTTTTTCGTTGCTACAAGCACATCCTCTATACCTTTTATATTAAGATAAGTCTCTTGCTGGCCAGCAAATGAAGCACCAGGAAGATCCTCAGCTGTTGCAGAAGAACGGACAGCTACATCACTGTTTTCTCCATATTTTTTTCCCAATTCTGCATAAGATTTTGTAATCACATCTTGAAGATCCTGAGGCAAACTAGCTTTCAAAATCGCTTCACGAACTTTTTTACCACGAATCTGAAGATTACGAATATCTCTTGTATTGAGATCAGAGAGAATTTCTTTAATACTTTTATCTAGCCCTGTATCTTTAAAAAAATGACGATACGCATCTGCCGTAAGAGCAAACCCGTCTGGTATATTCACACCAAGCGGTACAAGGTTGGCATACATTTCTCCCAGAGCAGCATTTTTACCACCTACTGATGGGACATCATCAATACCTACTTCACTATACCATTTTACAAAATCCCCGCCTGCATCAGCTATGCTGAAAGCATTGCGGGCAGGTTCTTTTTTTTCTTTTATCATATTTAGTTATTATAACATATATTATATATTAAAATTAAACTATCTTTTTGATATCTTTATTAACCTATCATACTTCACTTTTCTTTCAGCTTTTAGTGGACTCCCTGACTTTAAACCAAAACAGCCAAAAGCATATGCAAGATCAGCTATAAAATCATCATCTGTCTCTCCACTTCTGTGACTTACAATAAGTTCTATATCATTTTCGCGAGCTTTTTTCATAGTCTCAAGCGTTTCGGAAAGTGTGCATATTTGATTTGGTTTTATAATCATCGCATTAATACTCCCCTTTTCTATTGCTTTTTCAAGAAGTGAAGTATTAGTAACAGTCAAATCATCTCCTACTACTAAAAAATCTTTTTCATTTTCTCTCAACTTTCTAAAACTCTCAAAATCTTCTTCCTCAAACGGATCTTCTATCGAAAGTAAATTAAATTCAATAATTAAGGATTTATATATATCCATTAATTCTTCTTTTGTAATTTCTCTACCATCTACTTTATATTTCCCTTCGCTGTAAAAAGAAGAAGCTGCTACATCAAGAGCAAGCCTCACTTTTTCTTCTAAATTATTTTCTTTTATTGCTTTACTTAAATATTCAAGTGGTTTTCTAATATCACTTATCTTTGGAGCAAAACCTCCTTCATCTCCTAGCATAAGTGAATCCCCTCCTAGTCCTCTGAAAATAATTTCTTTTAAAGAATCTTGAATTTTCATTCCGATTTCAACTGCTTCCGACACATTTTCTGTATCTGGAACAACATGATATTCTTGAAAAGCTAAATCATTCTTCGCATGCTTCCCCCCATTTATTAAGTTCATGTAAAGAAAAGGAGTTTTTCTAGAAGGTCTTATCTCGCTGAGAGTCCTCAAATATTCAAAAGTTTCTAGGCTATAAACTTTTGCTGCTACTTTAGCACAAGCAATAGAAACTCCAATAATTGCATTTCCACTTAAATTATCTTTATTTGGGGTACCATCTAACTCAATCATAATTTGATCAATTTCTTTCTGATTTAAAACATCTTGACCTATCAAAGCAGGAGCGATTACATTCTCGATATTCCAAATGACTTTTTTCATTCCTCCTTTACCATCATCGCCTGCCCCGTACCGAGCTTGCTCTGGTTCGGGGTCTCGTAATTCATGTGCTTCGTGAATACCTGTAGAGGCTCCAGAAGGTACAGAAAAACTACCCGACACATCATCACACCCCTCCAAAAGCGGGCAAGCAAACACTGTCACTTTAATCGTCGGATTTCCTCGTGAATCTTTTATTTCTTCTGCTGTAATTTTTGTAATTTTATTTTTCATATTTTTATTTCTTTGTTAAAAGAATCATCAAGTCTGAAACATTTGCACCAGTAGGACCTGTCATTATAATGTCTCCAGATTTTTCAAAAAAAGAATAAGAATCAAAACGATCTAAATAATCATTAACATCTAAATCTAATTTTTCTATTTTACCTATTGTGCTTTTATCAACTATTGC
>PFRK01000027.1 GCA_002788475.1 Candidatus Nomurabacteria bacterium CG_4_9_14_0_2_um_filter_32_10
CCACGTCCTTCATCGCCTCTTAAAGTCAAGGCATCCACCATACGCCCTTAAATTTCCTGTTAAGAAATTTACAAACCACATTTACTCCGACGTTATGTCGGAGAAAGTAAAAAATAACATTTTCTTTCACGACCGCTCGCTACTAAAAAATTTTCTTTACTTGTCCTGTTTCCCCTACAAAAAGACCCTACGCATACAGGCTGCATGCTATAAGACAGGGAACAGGATTTTAGTTGTCAAGATTCAAGCTATACTTACCAAACAAAAAACCGCCTTTCGAGCGGTCAACAGACAAAAGAAAGCCTGCTTAAAACCGCCTTTTAAACTTGTTTCTTAATGTAATCATACTGATAAATAGAGTATATCAAAACGAAAAAAGATGTCAACCATATTACCTGTGGGCAATTTGTGGACATCTTTTTTCTATTTCTAAAAATTATAAGTTAACACTTATAAGCCTGTCCGCCTCTGGCGGGCTATTTCATGTTATTACCTTTGGGATATTTCTTCACCAATTTTTGAAATTAATCTTCCTGCAGCCTCTTTACCACCTAAACCAAAAGCAAGAGCACCACCGAGAGCAAGCATTCCGACTAATCCAGTAAACAAAACACTCATATAACCTTCAGCTACACCGAGTTGACCTAATGCAATAATAAAAGCAAAAATCCAAATAGTGTACTTAACAAGGGAACCGAGCATATTTGTTGATTTAAGATTCATTGCGCGGGATCCTGCCATAACAGTTTTGGAAAGAAAATCAGCAACAATCGTAGCAATTATTAATATAAAGACAGCAACTACAACTCTAGGCAAAAATCCTATAACATCATCTTTCAAAAAAGATGCAATATAATCCAAGCCAACTAAATTAAGAGAAGGAAGAAGAAAGATAATAATTATAAACCACTTCATTACCTGTCCAATAAAATACCCAGAATTAAGATGCATTCCTGCTCTTCTGAAAAAATCATCCATCCCGATGGAATGGAAAAGATTATCTATTTTTAAAGCACTGAAAACTTGTTCAAATGCTTTAGCTATAAGAGAACCCAAAATCCAACCAACAACAAAAAAAATGATAGCTAAAATAAGTTTTGGAGCAAATTGAATAAAGCCCAACCACAAACTTTGTAGTGAAACATTAAACACATCACCCCATGTCATCCAAATATTATTCATAAATTTTTAATTTTAATTTTAATTAATAATCTTTTTGTGTTTCCCCATCGCTCACAAGCAATAGGGTTCGACCTTATAAAAGTTATAAATTTATTATATCAATTTCTAGACCTTTTTTAAAGCTTATGTGGATAACTCTAAATAGACTATAGCCTATCGAGCGACCTTTGCAAGGTTTAGCTCTTTTGCTTGAAAAACAACCTCGTGAGGAAAATCCAAAATATCTCGAATGAGTTTATCATACATATCTAATCTATAAATAAATTCTTTAGTCTCAAAAACAGCATATACAAGCTCTGTACCTATTTCAGCCTCAAGTTTATGTATTTCTTCTTCAATTTTTCCTTTTTTAATTTTATCTCCAACAATCAAAAGATCCACTTTCGTATCTTTATTTTTAATAAAAATACCAGAAACTAAAAGAAGTTTTATCTTACCAACTTTTTTAAAATTATCAGCTATAGTTTTTTTATTTAAAGTATCAGCACCTACTAAAAGCTTATCAAATTCTTTTGCATATTTAAAAAATGGATTAAAATACCAAAGTGCTATATGTTTTTTTATAAAACCAACAGACTCCAAAAGCCTCATTTCTTTACCAGCAATAACAGGATTCACACGGCTTCTTTTAACAACATCTTTTTTATTAAATCCATTCTTAGAATTCAACAAAAAAAGACGCATTATCTTAACCCTTGCGGGATTACCAAGTATTTTTCCTAGAATTTCCATATCAATACATAATAACGCTTTTAAAACAAAAAACAAGCTAAAAATTACGATTCCCGATATAGTTATGAGGGGTAATTTTTTTAAGTTTTTCTACAGTTTTTTTAGGTAAATTATGTTTTTTAGCAACCTCGTCAATAAAAGAATACATAGCATCTTTATCTACCATCTTCCCACGAGTAAATTCTTTCAACAATTCATATCCATCTTTAACTCCAACACTACGCAAAATGACTTGATAAGCTTCTGAAACAACTTCCCAATGTTTTTCAAGCTCTGTTTTTACAGCATTCTGGTCAACTTTAATACGTCCTAATCCTTTTAAAACATAAACCAAAGCAATCTTCGTATGTGCAAAAACCAATCCAAAATTGCGTTCCACTGTCGAGTCAGAAAGATCTCTCTGCATACGAGAAATAGTAAGTTTCCTACCAAAAAATTCACAGAGAGAGTTCGCCAAATCCAGATTGCCTTCGGCATTTTCAAAGTTAATAGGATTTATTTTCTGTGGCATAGCGGATGAACCTATCTCCCCCACCTTCGGAATCTGCGCTATTATCCCACGAGAAATATACATCCAAATATCACGAGAAAAGTCTATCAACACAATGTCTAATCCACGTATAATATCAAAAAGTTCACGATAAGTATCGTGTGATTCTATCTGAGTGGTAAAAGGATTGTTGGTAAATTGGATACCACCTTTTTCATTCAAACTAAAAATAAAATCACTAGAAAACTTACGCCAATTTATCTTCAAATAAGCAGAATGGAGAGCATTGTCTCCTCCTGTAGCACCATTTAATTTTACTTTCAATTTAAAGCTATCAAGTGCTTTGATGCCATAGCGTAATCTCTCTCCAAAAACATTCATCTCCCAACCGAATGTCGTTGGACTTGCTGGCTGACCATGAGTAAGCGCAAGCATCGATGTTTTTTTATTTTCTTTTGCTAATTTTGATATTTCTTTCTCAACTTCTTTATATTTAATATTTATTATTTTCACTCCATCTCGCAACATTAATGCATAAGCCAGATTGTTTATATCTTCAGAGGTTCTACCCAGATGCACATATTCCATACAATCAGAAAGACTAAAATTTTTCATTTTTTCTTTAATAAAATATTCTACAGCTTTCACGTCGTGATTTGTAGTTTTTTCTATTTCTTTTATCTGAGTGAAATCTGTAATGGAGAATTTTTTAATCAAAGATTCTAAATATTGAACTTCCTTTTTTGTAATTTTTCTTGGCATTACACCAATTTTAGAAAATGCCAAAAAATATTTTATTTCTATAATAAAACGATATTTCATAAGTCCATACTCACTAAAAATAGGACCTAAGTCTTTTACAATTTCTTTATATCTTCCATCTATTGGTGAAATAGCATATATTGTATTGTCTTTTTTCATACTTTTTGTTTTTTTGTATTAATTTCTAAAAGCTAATTTCTATAAGCTATAACTACCCTTTAATGCCAAGCAAAACCTCTAGCGACTTTATCCGGAAACATTATTAATGTCGCACCTTCCACTTTACAAGATTCTATCACATCTTTATCATTCACAGATCCCGAAGTAGTAAAAATAATTTTAATACCTCTTTCTATCAAAACTTTCGGACCATCAGGGAATGGAAAGAAACTATCACTATATGCGATAGCACCAACTAAATCTGCTTTAATATTTTTTTCTTCCAACACGCTTGCAGCATCGTCAGCTCTACTTATTGCTAGTTTTGCAGCACCAACTCTGTCTTGCTGTCCTACCCCATTACCTATCAATTTACCATTTTTTACTATTGTTATCGTATTACTATTACTCGTACATCCTATAGCCCAAGCTAAAATCAAATCTACAATAATCTGATCTTGTTTTATTATATTTTGATCTCCTTCTACTGTCGCTTCTTTTATATTCGGAACAAAAGTATAATTTGGTTGTTTAAGAAAACCTCCTCTCAGATATCTAAAACGAAAAGATTTATCCAAACTATTTGAACTTAAATTCTTTAAAGCTTCGTTAGCTAAAAATCTACATTTATCACCTTTTCTTTTTAATTTTTCTATTGCATTTTCTTCAAATTCTGGAGCAAAAATACCATCCAAAAGACGTCGTTTCCCCTCTGGCATTTTAAAAGTCAAAAGTGTATCCGCTTCTTTTTCACCTATTTTAAAATTAGTCATAATTAGACCTCCAAATATAGCCCGCAAATCTCCAGAAAGCATTTTCTCCAAAACCTCAGAAGAATCCTCCCCTATAGCGGCTCCACAAGGATTTCCATGTTTTACACCAACAGCAATAAAAGGTACTTTTTTAGTATTCAAATCAAAACCACCAGCAATATGAGTAATAGTCTGGAGCAATCTATCTAAATCAGCCATATTGTTATAACTCATAGGCTCACCTGCAACTCTCTTGAAATTTTTATTAGCCATAGCGAGTGTATCAGTTGTGTATGTTTTAAATAACATTGCTGGAGTCTGCCAAGCATTTTCCCCATATTTACAAATAGATGTTGCTTCCCCTATTAAACCACTATATTTCCCATCACTTAAATATTCAGCTGAAGCCATACAATATTTTGAAACTATATATTCAGCTTTTGCGGCAAGAGCTCTTTTAAAAATTTTTGCATCTATTTCATCATCCTGAAGCCACTTCAAAACTTTTTCTCTATCATTTTTATCACAAACAACGATACGCTCACCTTTCGCAGCTGCGCGCAACATCGTCGGCCCACCTATATCGGTCTTTTCTAATACTTTTTCATATGTTGTATCTTTTTTTTCTATTTCTTCAATCAAAGGATACATATCACAACATACTAAAGATATAAAAGGTAAATTTAATTTTTCTAATTCTTTTTTATCTTCTTCATTATCATATCGTGCCAAAAGCATTGCATAAAATTCTCTAGAGAGAGAAACAACTCTATGCCCCAATATCGGCTCACCCACAAAACTAGAAAGGTCTGTGCATGACACACCATTATCTTTTAGATATTTAGCCGTACCTGAAGAAGACATTATTTCCCAACCCAAATCCACCAATCCTTTGGCAAATTTTTCAACACCTTCTTTATTGAAAACGGAAATAAAAGCTACTTTTTTCACAATCTTACTATATCACTTTTCTAGAAAATCAGAAAACACAGGGGAACCCTAAAAAACACAGGGGAACCCTGTGTTTTTTATTATTTCAGTTCAATTTTGGCCACACATAAATTCCTACTGGAATTTTACGCATCCCCCGCCTTGGCGCCGTCGCGCCTCCGGCCGAAAAATCGAGTTATTTAAGCTCGATTTTCCCTCCAGCTGTTTCGATCTTTTTCTTAAGATCTTCAGCCTCAGTTTTTTTCATACCCTCTTTCAATGTTGAAGGAGCGGCATCAACTAAATCTTTTGCTTCTTTAAGACCAAGACCCAAAACTTCTTTAACGACTTTCATCACAGCTATTTTTTGTTCACCAGCAGAAGCGAGCGTAACAGTAAATGAATCTTTTTCTTCAACATCTTCTGCTCCACCTGCAGCTGGTCCTACTGCTGCGACAGTAGCTGCAGAAACTCCAAATTTTTCTTCTATTGCCTTTACAAGTTCATTCAATTCTAAAACTGATGCACTCTCAAGGTCTTTCATAAATAGATCAAATTTCATATATATTAGGTTCTAGTTGCTAGGTTCTAGCTTCTAGAAATATTAATTAATAAATTCTAATTTTCACTAATCACTAAAAACTAGTCACTAGCTTTTAATTTTAGCAACTTCATTAACTGCAACAGCTAAACGTTGTATCGGAGATTTAAGCAAGAATGCAATTTTTGAAAGTAAAACTTCCCTAGAAGGAATAGTAGCTATCTCCATCATTTTTTCTTTACCTACAAATTTACCTTCAAAAATACCCCCTAGAATATCTAGAATACCCTTATGAGTTTTTTGAAAATTATAAATCTCACGAGGAGAAGCAATATTGTCTTTGGAATAAGCAACAGCAACTTCACCAGAAAGTTCAGGAACTTCTCCTTCTGCTTTTTTGAGCAAAGCACGTCTAAGCAAAGTCTTTCTAGACACTTTGTAATCCACTCCTTGATTTCTTAATTCTCTACGAAGAATCGTCTCATCACTCACGTTCATTCCATGAAAATTCACAAAAACAAGAGACTCAGATTCCTTAATCGCTTTCTCAAGGCCTTTTATCATTTCTTCTTTTTTTGATTTTAATAACATAATTTTGTGTTTTCTCTGCCAAAGGCGGATCAGCCTAAGGCTGAAAAATAAAAAACGGCTCTGAAGCCGCAAGCTTGTCCGCCTCTGGCGGATATCGACCCACTAAATAGGACTTAAGTAGTTAAAAAGTAGAAAGTTTATAAAGTTATAAAGTAAATACTTTAAGAACTTTAAACTTTTCACTTGATAAACTCGCACCTTCGGTGCTGCCTACTTTCTTTGCGGTATAGATACTATATCACTAAAATATTATTTTGCAAGTTCAGTATTACTATTTAATATACTTTCATTCCCTTTCATGTCATCAAAATAACTAACCAAATAGACTCCAATGAGTCCTAAAACTATCATACCTAAAAAGATTAGTAATGTTTTTATAAAATGTTTTAACATTATTTTAAGTATAACATATTCTTTCTTCCCCTGAACTTCCCCTGAACCAGGTACAGGGGAGATTGGAGATTGTTTTTCCCCTGAACCAGGTTCAGGGGAACGGCATATGTTGATAACTGGAGGAGGCCAGTTCTCCTCCAGCATAGGGGAAGTTCAAGGGGAATTAAATTAAAGTATCTATAGTAATAACTGGAGAAAGATAATCATAAAATTCATTTCCAGCTTCATCTTTTATATGAACTTTTATTTTAAAAGTAGTATCATCCTGCAATAATCCCCCACTAGACAATCCACCATTCCAACTCTTTAAACAAGTATTTGTATCATCTACACAATTAACTCCTGATTGAAAAATCTTATAAACAGTTGAATCATCTTCATTTTCTATTTTTATGGACATCCAATTCACATTCTCGCTTGCATTTAAATTAATAGAAAGAGGATTCGATTCTGTTGGATTTATAGTAACGTCTCCTGATATGTCATTCAATAAAAAACTAGATATTTCTGGTGGAGTTGTATCTAAAATTGGTTCTGGATCTGGGTCTGGTAAAACTAAAACTGTAACAGTATAACTTTCAGTAGAACCATCTTCAGCTATAACAATATAACTTACTGGATTAGAAAAATTTTGAGACACACCATTTAAAGGATCGATAGATGCTTTGTCTGAAATATCAATATTAGGTACTAAGTTTGTTATGTCTGTACTGAATGGAACAGAAAGAGAAATGGTATGATTACTCTCTTCTATGGTTCCAACAACTTCAGGAATTAATTCTGAAAAATTAAATTTTATTATTTTCTTCGATGAACTAAGTGGAATAAAATTTTTATCTACTAGATGTAATGTTCCAGATTCACCTGCAGGAGCACATCCAGAAAAACAATAATTCCCAGGCAAAACAATATTTTCTCCACTAAAAGAATAATCATCATAATAAATCGCTATTCTTCCTCCTCCACCACCTATCGAACCATAAGGCCAACTACTTCCACCACCATTTGCAACAAATTTACCATTTCCTAATATATTTGAAGCTGTCACATAAATACTTCCGCCACTTACATGCTCTTTTGTATTACTTGCAGAAATTATTCCATTGTTCTCTAAAGTACCTGATATATCTAAACGTATCGCTCCACCACCACGATTTCCCTTAGAACCACTACCAAAATCTATAGGTTCTTCTTTTGAACCATATACTGGTTTTGAAGAAGCCCCACCACCCTTACCACCATAACTTGCACCAGCTTGTTCGCCTTCTTCTGGTGACCCAGGACCACTTACATAACCCTTTCCATCTACTTGTATATAAGAACCCGTTTCAACAAATAAATTAGATACTTCAAGTTTTAATATTTTCTCATTCAAAATAGTTAAAGTAGAATTTCCTAATATATTCATTTGATTTGCATTTATAGTTTCTGAGCCAGAAAAAACAAAAGTGGATGCTCCATCAATAGATATATCGTTAGCAGTTAAAGAAATATTTTCATCAGAAATAACTTTTGTACCATTTGATATAAAAATATTATTAAAGTTAAATGGACTATCACTATTTTTAAATTGCCAAGAAGAATCAAGATATAAATCATTATTCAAAGTATCAAAAAGACCGACTGTTCCTTTACTTGCACAGGTCATACTCCATCCATCATAACTTCCACATCCTCCTTTTGCTTCTGCTTTTCCAGTAAAAGAAGAACTCTCATAATATACAGCGACTCTTCCTCCTCCACCAGGAGCAGCAAAATATCCCCCTGCATAAAGTCCTCCTCCATTTGCACTAAATTCACCATTTCCTAATAAATTTTTTGTAGTCACATAAATACTACCGCCACTTGAAGAAACATTTCCATTAGCAGAGATTATGCCATTGTTAATAAGGGTATCGGTAATAACAAGACGAATAGCTCCACCACCTTGAGGGTGTGGTGCCTTTCCTCCACTACCAAAATCTACTGGTTTTAAAGCAGAACCATAAACATAAGAAGAAGAAATATTTTCATCATCTCCACCATAAAGTCCACCTTTCTGATTTTCATTTTGAGTTCCAGGACCATTTACATATCCTTTTTGATCAACAGAAATATAAGCACCTTCTTGTACTTCTACATTCGGTATTTCTAATAAAAGTATCTTTTCTGGAACTACGGTCACAGTGGAAGAATTTCCTGAAACCAATAAAGAATCTATAGATAAAATTCCATTGTCTGAAAATGTAAAAGTAGACCCACCCTTTACCAACAAAGAATCAGAATCTATTTTTTCTCCACCAGCTAGTGTAAATGTAGAAATATTGTCTAGTGTAATAATTGGAATATTTAAAACATTATTACCTAACGAAACAACAGAAGAACCTTCATCTACAAAAAATTCATCACTATTTATAATTACATTTTCTTCTATTTCAACTTTAGAATTTTTATTTAAAATTATTTTATCAAAATTAAAAGGACTCAAACTATCCTCAAATGTCCAAGTCGAAATTATGTTTAAAGAATTATCAGATAAATTAAATAAACCTACTGTACCTGTATCAGCAGCAGGATTACAACCATAAAAACAATAAATTCCAGCTAAGGCTTGAGCCAATCCAGAGAAAGAAGAGGTATTATAATATAATGCTATTCTTCCACCACCACCAGCTTTAGTATAAGGCCAACTTGTGCCAGAACCATTTGCATTAAAATTACCTATACCTTCTAATTGATTTGTTTTTACATAAATACTTCCACCACTTGCGCGAGAATTAATACCATTTGCTGAAATTGTTCCATTATTTTTTAAAGTATCAGTAACTATGAGTTTTATAGCACCACCGCCACGACCACTACTTAATTTACCACTCCCCAAATCTTCCGGTTCTAAAGAAGAACCATAAACCGAAGAAGTACCTCCTGCCCCTTTACCACCATAACTTGCACCATCTTCATTTAATTCTGGACTACCTGGTCCATCTTGATATCCTTGTCCGTCAGCAGATATTGAAGCACCAGCATCAATTGTAATATTATACGCATTTATTTCAACACCTTTAAAAGAATTCGTAGAATCTGGATCTCCTTCTAAAGTTAAGACAGCATTATTTGTAATTACTAAATTATCATAAGAATATTTTCCTGGTTTTAAAACTGTATTTGTATCAATAGTAAAAGTAGTAAGAGGAGGTGCAAGAACATTAACTACACGAATTGCTGTAGATATATTACCAGAATTATCTGTCGAGGTATAAGTCATATCATAAGAACCAACCACTGATGTATCAACATTTCCCGAAATAATCACAGAAATATTTCCATCTTTTTCATCTAAAGAATCAGCACCTAATTCTATATAGCTATCTCCTTTTGTAATTGAAAGTGGATTGTCTCCTAAAATAGTAATAACTGGTGGAATTGTATCTGAAATTATTATTTCAATAACATTTACTGTACGTGTGGCAGTCGCTGTATTGTTTGAAATATCTGTAGCTGTGTAAGTAATAGTATAAGTTCCAAGCACAGCAGTATCAACAATACCAGTAGTGACAACATCACGTACTCCATCAACATCATCTAAAGCTGTTGCTCCAGCATCTGTATATAGTGTATCTTTTGTAACATCCACAGAATTTGTTCCAACAATAGTAATAACTGGTGCAGTTTTATCTTCTACTGGTAAATCTTTATCCTCATCTTTACTATCATCATTATTATTTTCACTACCCCCTCCACCACCACTAGATGTAGATGAAACATCAGAAACAATTTCAGGCACTGGTGTTGTCTGTGGGGATTGCGGAGGAATTGCCTCCGCAGATTGAATATTT
>PFRK01000020.1 GCA_002788475.1 Candidatus Nomurabacteria bacterium CG_4_9_14_0_2_um_filter_32_10
AGAAGAATCATTCTTTAAAGGGTCGCTGTCTGATCCTGCTGGCTCAGCGCTGCCTCCCCGCCCGCTTTCGCCTGAGCGAAGCGATGGCGGGCAGGTCGACTCGTCAGTCTGCGAAACACCCTCTAAAGAATATTCTTCTGTTTTTTCTAAAGCATCAAAAGTTGTGCTTTTTTCGGCATACGCAATATTAGATTCATTAACCACATTCAGGTTGGAGTGCGAGCCGTGAAAAAGCAGCAACTTTTGATGCTCCCGTAAACTCCTTTCCGCCCAGCGATGTGTGCGTTCTAGAGCTTCTTCTTGGTATTTTAAATCCTCCACTGGGCTAGTACACTCATCAAAAGCAAAAATTATATCGGCACCAAGATTGTGTTGAATCTGAATTGATTTTTCAGGGGTAATGTAATGAATACTTCCATCTAAGTGAGATTTAAAAGAAACCCCATCTTGCCCTATTTTAGCTAAACGAGGTGCATCAAAGTCATCAAAACGCTCAGGGATAAGAAGCAAATCGGCTTTAGTCATTATTTTTGAAATACCTGCCCCGTAGGAAGTTTGCTTTCCTTCGGGGTCTTTTCCATAAGCAGCACCTAGCGAAAAAACTTGGAAACCACCAGAGTCCGTCATCGTAGGTCCACTCCAATTCATAAATTTACCAATCCCTCCTCCGTCTCGCACGATTTCGTCTCCAGGTTGTAAATACAAATGATAAGTATTTCCGAGTACTACTTGCACACCAACCTCACGCACTTGTTCTGGATTTAAAGATTTAATAGTTGCTTTTGTTCCCACCGCAACAAAAGCCGGAGTTTTAATAATTCCATGAGCTGTAATTAAAATTCCAGCACGCCCTAAAGGATTCCTTGTCCCGTTAGAAGTAGAAGCTTTTTGTAAGCCTTCGTGACTTCTGTCGGGATTTAATTTTTTCTCAATTTTAAATTGCATTTATTATGTATTTTATACCTGTGGATAACTCTTGATTTTTGTCTAATACTTTGTTATACTAATTAGGTCTTTTAGTTCTAGCCATAGAACTTTAAGGGTATTACATCCAAGAGCAGCTCTCCGCAAGGAGGGCTGTTTTATTTTATGATTTATCTTCTTTATATTTTAAATCCCTACCCCAAACATCTTCTTCAATATTTAATACATCAAAATATCCATCACCTCCAGTTCTTAATTCTTGCGATACATTATTTTTTGAAGAAAAAATGAAAACCTTTTTACTACCATTGCGTAAATAATTAACTAACGCAAGAAAATCAGAATCACCAGTAAAAAGAACAGCTACGTCATATTTTTTACAAAAATGAATAGCATCAATAGTCATTTCAACATCCATATTACCTTTTTCCTGTATTGAATCACCTAAATCACTATGTTCTACAATTCTTTTAAGTTCTTTTTTTCGAACAACAAAACCTAAACCCTTTTTAAGATAAGTAAAAAATTTATGCTTTCCATCTTGATTTTGTTCACGAGTTCCTTCTTTAGGATATGCTGTATAATAAAAAATTTGTATTTCAGAAGTATTAAATTTTTCTTTTAAAAAATATTTTAATTTTTCAAAATCAAACATTTTACCTTTAACTTTTTGTGCCTGCCATAAGTTAGAGGCATCAATAAATGCATATACAATTTTTTCTATTTCTTTTTTCATAAAATTACTCATCAATTTCTTTCATTAACCTATCTGTTTCGAACAATACTTTGATTATTTTTTGATAATGTTCTATCTCGTCACTATTTAGTTGTCTCCCTCTTCTGTCTTTTAAATACTTTTGTGCTGGTTGATAACCTCCAACATAAAAATTCCAAGAAATCTCTGGAACACCTTCAAAATGTTGAGTACTATTTATATAAACACTACCATTTTCATATTTTATTTTTTCTACAAAATTACCACCTGCTACAGAATATTTTGTGGTTAATTTTTCACATTCAGGATCTGTCATTAAATGCAAATCACGAAGCTTATTGCCTAGATTAACTAATTTTTCAAATTCTTTTTTTTTAGTTGGATATGGTACACGAGGAAAATCTATTTTTAAAAATTCTTTGTATTTTTCTCTATAATTTGGAGAATGTAAAATTGCATAAATATAATCCAAAATATTTTCTGGTGTTGTTTCCCCCACTACATAATTAATTCTATCCCAAATTTCTTTATTTAGGTTTGGTATTTTTTCTCCTTGTTCTGTATATAAATACAAAGGTAGAATAGAATTTATTTCTCCAGTTTTATTAGAAATAAAAGATGACTCAATTATATTTCGAGAAATATTTAAATGTTGCCAAGAATCTCCAGTTTTTACTTGTTTACAAATAATCAATCCTAAATTTTCTTGATTTATAAAATGTTGCATTATCTCTGTTCGAGGGGAGTTAATCCAACACTCTGACTTTTCTGTATAATACATATAACGAACATCAAACAGTCTATAAGAAATTTTTGTTGGTTTATTTTCTGAAACACTTCTCAATTCTGCTAACCTTTCTTCTTTTTTATATTTTCTTCCATCTTTAATATTAAATTCTACATAAGGATTATCAGAATTAAGAATAAATTTTGTTGTTTTTTCTAATTCTTCTTTTGTATAAAAAATAGACAACTTATCTGTTCCAGTTACAATCCCTGTTGTATTTTTAGAAAACAATTCAGACACAGAAAATCCTTTTTTATATTCATTTTTACCTTCTCCCTCAAGAACCCATAAGTCTGTATTTTCTGGAAGTTGTGCCCAGTCAATTTTATCAATACTTGAAGCATCTAGATTTTTAAATTTCTCTTTACGAATTCCATAAAAATCAGCTTTATAAACTTGTGCTAATTTTTTATCTTTCATATTAGATTTTTTAATTCCTAAAATAATAGCAACACCTGTCTTAATATCAAAAACATTTCCATCTTTTGACCCATCAGGACTCGTTTCGTTTTTATTACTATTTCCATGCAAATCTAAAATAAAAATCTTGTCAAAGGTGTTTCGTAAATGCCAACGCATTCCTCGAAATGTAGGGTTATCAATATATCCATGAGCAGTAATCATACCCATAACCCCCTCTCCATTTTTCTCTATTAAACTTTCAGCAAAACGAATAAATTTAACATAATCGTCGTCAAGCCAATGTTTTCTCTCTTGGAGTTTTTGCTTACCTCCTATTTCAACTTTATAAACATTATTATCTGTATAAATTTTATTTTGAGAAATACCACTATACGGTGGATTACCGATCACGCACATAATAGGATATTCCGATTTAACTTTCGAAGCCTCTACCGCTTCTTTTGTAATACTTTCTTGCACTCCAACAAACAAACTCCCATCACCCCAAATGGAAGACTTAGCTTCTTCAAGTGTATTTGTAAGATATACTCCCAAGCGAGTTTTTAATTCCCCGGCTTTTGTATCTTGAAGCGTCATACCTAATTTCAAATGAGCGATAGTGTAAGAAGCCATCATAAGCTCAAAACCATGCAATCTTGGTAAAAGATGATCTTCTACATACGATGGCCAATGACCCTCTTGACCCACAAAATCTTTATAAATATGTTTAATAACTTCATTTAAAAATGTTCCTGTGCCTGTAGCCACATCAAGAATTTGAACTTTGTGATATTCCTTTTGAACCTTAATTTCTTTTCCCTTTTTATCTATTTCTTTTCTTTCTATCTGTATTTTTGTTTTATCAGCCAGACCTTTGACAAGATTAAATTCACTTTTTAAAATACTATCTACTGCACGAACAATAAACTGTACTACTGGACGAGGTGTGTAGAAAACCCCCATTTCCATTTTCTTTTTTACATCATATTCACGCAAGAAATCTTCATAAAAATGAATAACTGGATCAGGACTTTCGTACACTTCTCCAAACAAACTTTCCTTTTTAAAATACTCATGCATGAGATTATGCACATGGGCATGAGTAAAAACTTCACATAATTCATCAACAATATACTTGAGTCTGTCTGGAAAAGTATTACCTGCAATGTGGTCAAAGAAAGATTGTAAAAATGGATTTGTTTTTGGTATAAGTTCTCGAGCTTCAATACGAGAAAAATTATTAAGTGTTATATCATTATATCGAGCTGAAAAAAGACCATAAACTAAAGTCTGTGCATACATATCTGAAAAAGAATTATCATCGAGGCTTGAAATTAAATTCTCTTTTACAACATCCCTTATTTTAAATAATTCTACATAACGCTCTGATTTAGAAAGAAGCATCTCTAACACATTAGACCTAACACGTTGAGCTATTCCCCCCATTATTTTTGCAAGATGTACTCCACTCTTGATTGGTTCTTTATTAGAAGAAACAAAATCTAAAATTGTTTTTATTAAATAATCAGAATTTTCTTTTTTTATTTTGATATATCTTCCATTTTTATCTATATCTCCGAGAGAAATTTCTTCATTATATTTCTGCCCATTTCTAAAAAATCTAAAATTAACATAATCACTAATAATTAAATTACTATACCCAAAATATCTATCTGCTTGATCAGATTTTTCAATTTTATCTAAATCTTCACCTACTTTTTTAACTTCTATGTAAAGTAATGGAACTTTATTTTTAAATATAATAAAATCAGGTTTATTTCCATTTATGGCTCTTTGGTCTTGTTGTGTAAAATAACCTTTTTCTTTTGGAAAAATCTTTTTTAAATAATTTTCAAAAGAAGTTCTATAAGAGTGTTCAGAGCTATTTTCATCTCTAAAATATTTTTGAATTTCTTGTAAATAATCTTCCATAAATAAATAATACCACACAAGCTCCTTAAGGTCTCACCTTTTCCCATCGCTGCACTCCTCTTCAAGGAAAGACCTTTTATAATTCAACCTCCACAAATTTTAATTCTTGAATATTTACTGGACTGACAAGCAAAGCCTTTTGGAAAGAATCACGTGGATCAGAAATAATCGTTTCTACTATACCAACAATATATGGAGTGATTCCAGGTAAAATTATCTCTGTCCTCTTTTCCAAAACAAAATCTCTAGGCAAAATCATTTCAAAATTTCCTCCACCTCGTCCAACTATTTGCATAAAAGTATCACCGCCTAAACTCGAGCTAGTTGAGGCTGGTTTGCCTCCAATAATTACTTCAGTTTTTTCTCCAGAACTTGAATACAAAATGACTTTAGAAGTATTAAAATAAACTTCAGCAATACTTCCAATAGGAATATTTCCCAATGCAAATACTTTCTGCCCAGATATTATTCCATTTTTTTCACCCACATCTATAATAATAGTATCGTAAGGAGATTGATTAGGCTTAGATAAAACACTAGCTAAAATCATTTTAGCCTCTTCTCTTTTACGTTCTAAAATTTCTTTTATTTTTAAATTCTCGTCTAAAATAGAATTGTAATTTAATATTCTGGCTTCTTGTTCACTTAACTTTGACTTCAAATCTTTATTTTCTAAAACAAGAGAATTCTTAGAATAAAAATAAGTACCAATATTTGATAATTTATAACCAATATTATTTCCTAAAATTAAAACCGGGCGAAAAATAATGTGCGAAACATAAGAAAATCCATTAAAGATACCTGATCTAAAATAGATTAGAATAAATAAAATTACAACAAAAAAAATATATTTGAAATATTTATTTCTTTTTATTTTTTTATCTAGGAGGTAACTCATCTTGATTCCCAATTAAAACTTCACTATAAGATCGAAGATCGTCTAAAATGATACCCGTTCCACGAGCTACAGCAGAAAGTGGATCATCTATTACATAAACTGGAATTTTAAGGATATTCTGCAAAAATTCTCCAAGCCCTGGTAATAATGCTCCACCACCAGAGAGAGTTATCCCCTTATGCATTATGTCAGATAAAATTTCAGGAGGTGTCGTTTCAAGTACATCTTTCACTCCCTCGACAAGCTCTCTAATTGATACTGAAAAAGCTTCACGAATGTCAGAATCTGTCACCACTACTTCACGAGGTAAACCAGTTAATAAATCACGTCCACGCACTTCTGTCTCCATATATTCTCCGGGTAAAGCAGAACCTATCACTATTTTTACCATCTCAGCTGTAGTCTCACCAATTAAAATCTTAAACTCATCTCTCATATAAGTGATAATGTCATTATTCAATTTATCACCTGCAATTTTTAAATTTTTTGATTTAACTATTCCACCTAAAGAAATTACTGCAATATCAGTCGTTCCACCACCAATATCTATAATCATAGAACCAACAGGATCTTTAATGGGAAGTCTGATCCCAATAGCCGCTGCCATCGGTTCTTCGACTAAAAAAACTTCTCGTGCACCAGCAGAGCGAGCCGCATCATAAACGGCACGTGTTTCAACATTTGTCGTACCTGAAGGGACACCAACTAAAACTCTCGGTCTAGCAAATTTTTTAGACATCTTGTCTGCTTTATTTATCAAATAGGAAAGCATTTCTTCTGTGACTTCAAAATCCGAAATAACACCATCTACAAGTGGACGAACTGCTTTAATATGTCCTGGAGTTCTTCCTAACATATCTTTAGCTTTTTCGCCTACAGCAAGAATTTGATTAGTCTTAATGTTTACCGCAACAACTGAAGGTTCATTAATGACGATTCCATGACCTTTCAAATACACTAAAGTATTTGATGTACCTAAATCTATACCGATATCATTAGAAATTAATTTGTAAATTTTATCAAACATTTTTTTCAAGGACCGGCCTTCGACGGATTTTGGTGAAAGCCGGCCCTTTATTAATTTAAGGCTTTAGTAATTTTAATAATTCTTCTACAGAAATAACTTTTCCTTTTTCCCCGCCTGCTCCCAAACCATCGTGAGGGCGGGCAGGTTCATTTCTTTTTTTTACTTCAACTCCACCATCTTTTATACTTCGAGTAGAAACAACTACTCGATAAGGCATACCCAAAAGATCTGCATCGGCAAATTTCTCTCCTGCCGAAATTTCTTTTCTATCGTCAAATAAAACTTCCACATCCGCTTTTAATAACTTTTCATAAACTTTATCTGCCTCTATTCGAACTGAATCTTCATCCCCTAAAACCAGTAAATGTACAGTAAATGGAGCAATACTTAGAGGCCAAATTATACCCTTATCATCAGCTAAAGCCTCTACAACAGTCCCCATTAACCTTCCTGGGCCTATTCCATAGGAACCCATAAAAACAGACTTAAATTCACCTGTCTCTGTTTGATATTTTAATTCAAGAGCATCTGAAAAACGTGTCCCAAGTGTAAATATATTACCAACTTCAACTGCTCTGTTTTCTACTAAATTTTCTTTAGATAAACCTAGACTTTCAATTACTTCATCATTATAAACTTCTTTATTAACAGCAATTCCCTTTGAACCATCAACATAGATAGTGTCTTCTCCTGTAGAAGTTATAGTCTGAAATTCATGAGAAAATTTTGAGAACATTCCGCCTGAAGCAAAAGTCAAATAAGTAATATGCCCAATACCAGTACGTTTAAAAATATTTTGATATGCAATTTTTGATTTTTCATAAAACTCATTATGCTCTTTTTCATCTCTACAGAAAGAATATAAATCTTTCATAACAAATTCTCTAGTACGCATTATCCCACTTTTTGCACGAATTTCATTTCTAAATTTTGTTTGAAACTGATATACAAATTTTGGTAAATCACGATATGACTGAATAAAAGATTTCATTATTTTAGTAATTGGTGCTTCATGAGTAACAGCCAATCCTAGTTCAGTCTCATTTTTTAATTTTGTTTTAAACCAAACATCTACTTGTTCATCACTCCATTGATTTGTAGGTTCCCAAGTTTCTCTTTCTTGAAGTGCAGTCATTGTAATCTCCTGCCCATCAATGGCATTCATTTCTTCTCTAATTATATTTTCAATTTTTTTTATCACTCTTAACCCAAGAGGTAGATAAGAATACACCCCAGCCATTTCCTTATAGATAAACCCACCACGAATAAGGAGCTCCGCATTTTTTGATACTTCATCTGTCGGAACCTCTTTCTTGGTTTTAGTAAAAAGTTTAGATTGTCTCATTTGTTCATCTTAACCGAAAAAAGCCTTTTGGTCAAAGTTGCAAAAGCTCCTATCAATTATGAGCCAGTTGCAAAAATGTCATTCTTCTGCTAGAATAGCCCTTATGCAAACTACAAACTTGAAGCCAGAGAACCTGGAAAATAACGATAAAGATGTTTCAATAAATATAGAAAAAATGTTTGAAGCAGGTGCACATTACGGCTATAGTAAAAGTAGACGTCATCCAAGTGTTTCTTCATATATATATGCCACAAAAAATAACAGCGATATTATAGATCTTGAAAAAACAACAATTCAACTTGAAGAAGCAACAGAATTTATTAAAAATCTGGGTACACAAAATAAAATCATCCTTTTTGTTGGTACAAAACCCGAAGCTAGAGATATAATAAAAAATACAGCTTTAAGTCTAGATATGCCTTATGTTGATACACGTTGGATCGGAGGAACATTAAGTAATTTTACAGAAATAAAAAAAAGGATCGCTGAACTTGAAAAATATAACAAAGAAATCGCAGAAGGTGGACTTGAAAAGTACACAAAAAAAGAACGAGTAGTTATGGCAAAAAAAATGGAAAAGCTCTCAAAATATTATGGAGGGTTGATTGGTCTTAAAAAAACTCCTGATGCACTTTTTATTATTGACCCAAAATCAGAACATATAGCTGCTGTTGAAGCTAAAAAATCAAATGTAATGGTCATCGCATTAGCAAATTCTGATTCAAATATAAAAAATATCGATTACCCTATAGTAGGCAATGATTCTGGAATACCATCTATCAAGTTTTTCACTACTTCAATTGCTAACGCTTATACAAAAGGTACAATGTCTATTAAAAACTAGCAATTAATTTATGTCTATAAAAATTACGACTGAACTTATAAAAGAACTAAGAGAGTCAACTGGTGTTTCTGTAATGCAGTGTAAAAATGCTTTGCAAGAGGCTGATGGAGACATGAAAAAAGCTTTAGCTATCTTAAAAAAAACAAGCTCCGATATTGCACTTAAAAAAGCTGGCCGTGACGCAAAAGATGGAAGAGTTTTAATTAAAACAGAAGACCTGCCTACGCAGTCAGGTAAAAAATCTATCCTGATTGCTCTTCATTGTGAAACTGATTTCGTATCTAGAAATGAAGACTTCATAAATTTACTTTCTGATTTAGGAGATAAAGCTTTAAAAGAAGGTATAGAAAAAATGAAAGAAGAATCAAAAGACATGATTAATCATGTTATCCAAAAAACTGGAGAAAAAATAGAACTCGGTGATATATATGAGATAAAAGGAGATATTCTAGGAAATTATGTACACAATAATAAAACTGCTGTCGTAGTTTCACTAGAAGGTGGAAATAAAGAACTTGCTCGTGATATTGCTATGCACATTACAGCAATGAAACCAGAATATATTTTTCAAAATGAAATAACTGAAGACATAAAAAAAACAATTAATGAGATCTTCCAAAAAGAAGTCGCTAACGTGAATAAGCCTGAAGATATAAAGAAAAAAATGTTAGAGGGTAAAATAGCAACTTATTTTAAAGAAAAAACTTTACTTGATCAAATATTTATAAAAGATCCAAACGAAACAATAAATGAACTTTTAGAAAAGAACAAAGCAAAAATAAAAGAAGTAAAAGTTTATTCAATATAAAATTATGTATTTATCTTTAATTTTCTTCTTTATATCACTTGCTGGTATTATCATAATGATAGGAAATAAACTTGCACTTGTTAGAAGTGGCCAAGTGATAGAAATACAACATCCACATCCTTTTGTTCCAGACTTACAAAAAATAAAACATTTAACATTAAAGGGTACAAAAAAATTTGGATATGTCGCACTTTTTGTAATACTTAGATTTTTTATCAAATTTTCAAATTTTATAAAAACTAATAGTTTAATACTTATAAAGAGACTAAAAGATAAACTTAAAAAAAATAAGGACAATACTTCAGACGAGATAATAGAAAAAAAAGAAGTTTCAAAATATCTAAGAATAATTTCAGAATATCGACATAAAATAAAAGAAATAAAACATAAAATAAAAGAAGAAGAAGGGATAGAATAGTCGTGTTAGAATAGAAAAGTCATTTGTGTATAGATAATAAAAATAAATATTGCCGGCATAGCTCAGTTGGTAGAGCGCCACTTTTGTAAAGTGGATGTCGAGGG
>PFRK01000039.1 GCA_002788475.1 Candidatus Nomurabacteria bacterium CG_4_9_14_0_2_um_filter_32_10
AAAAAAGGTTCGAATTTTGTACAATGAATACCGCAAATGGTTTTTTTATGCTAAAATTATAAATATATGGAGCAAAATAAAATACAATATGTTTTGGGATTATTGAGATTAACAATGGGGTGGATTTTTCTTTGGGCTTTTATTGATAAATTATTTGGATTTGGTTTTGCAACTACAGTTGAAAAGGCATGGTTTTCTGGTGGCTCTCCTACGACAGGATTTTTACAGTTTGGTGTTCATGGACCTTTTACAGAATTTTATCAGAGTCTAGTTGGAGTTTCACTTGTGGATTGGTTGTTTATGTTTGGTTTACTTTTTATTGGCGTTACACTTATTTCTGGAATCTTTATAAGATTAGGTGGTTTTGCTGGAATAATAATGTTATTTCTTATGTACACTGCAGTTGGATTATCCCCAGCAAATAATCCATTTATAGATGAACATATAGTTTATATTTTAATCATAATAGTTTTATTATTAACAAATTCTGGCGAATATTTAGGTTTAGGTAAATGGTGGGCTAATATTTCTTTAGTTCAAAAGTATAAGTTTTTAAAATAGTCGTATATTATGAATCCACCAAAATTTTTTAACAAAATATCCATTATAAATTAATTTATTTTTATATCAATCATATCATCTTTTAATAGGTAGGTAAGTTAGGTATAAAATTTAGGCGGATGAAAGGATTTAATGCAAATTTAGAAAAAGAAACTTTAGAGAATACAAATTTTCGTAAAGTTTTATATACAGGGAAACATAGTCAATTAGTTTTAATGAGTTTGATGCCAAATGAAGACATAGGAATAGAAATTCATAAAGATAATGACCAATTTTTTCGTTTTGAAAAAGGAGAGGGAAAATGTGTCATTGATGGTAATGAATATATTTTAGAAGATGGATCTGTGATTGTTGTTCCAGCTGGAGCAGAACATAATATTGTGAATATTTCTGATACTGAAGATTTAAAATTTTATACTATTTATTCTCCAGCTCATCATAAAGATGGGTTAGTAAAATCTACAAAAGCTGAAGCAGAAAATGGTCCAGAATTTGATGGAGCGACAACAGAATAGTGTATATAATTAATTTGTATGAAATTAACAAAGACTGATTACCTTATATATAAAGATTGTGCAAAAAATGCATGGCTTAAGGTTAATAAGCCAGATATATATTTTGCTAAACCTTTATCTGTTTTTGATCAGGGTATAATAGAAACAGGGAATGAAGTTGATACTCTTGCGAGAGAATTATTTCCAAACGGTGTTTTAGTTACAGGTCTTGATGCATGGAAAGAAACAAAAAAACTCATAAAATCTGAAACCGCTGTGATATATCAACCAGTATTTGAGACTGATATATATAAAACTATATGTGATATTTTGGTATGGGATTCCGTTTTGAAAGTTTATGATTTATATGAAGTTAAGGCTTCAAACAGTGGAGATAATAAAAAAGCAAAAGATGAACTTTATACTTACGATATTGCTTTTCAGTATTTAGTTATTAAAGAATTAAATATTCCAATTGGAAAATTACATTTGATAAGATTTAATAATGAATATGTTCGTGGAGTTGAACTTGATTTAGATCAGCTTTTTTTAAAAGAAGATTTTACAGAAAAAGTGATGGATATAGTTGATGGTGTTTCTTCGGAAATAAAAGTTGCTCAAGATTTTCTTTCTTCTGAAAAAGAACCATTTGGTCCATGTAAATGTATTACTCGAGGTAGGAGTTCTCACTGTACAACTTTTTCTTATTCTAACCCAGATGTCCCAGATTATAGCGTTCATGATATTTCTCGTATTGGAATGTCAAAAAGGAAATTGGAAGAATTAATTGATAGTAGTATCTTTCTTATTGATGATGTTCCTGAAGATTTTCCTTTAAGCGAGAAACAAAGAAATCAAGTTACAGCAACTCAGTTAGATAAAGTTTTTATAAAAAAAGATGAGATAAATGATTTTTTGAAAGATATTTCTATGCCTATATCTTTTTTAGATTATGAAACTTTTGCAGCTGGAATCCCAAGATTTGCTGGTTACAGTCCTTTTAATCAAATAACATTCCAATTTTCTTTACATATTCTTGAAGAAAAAAATGAAGAACCTAAGCATACAGAATTTATTTTTACAGATAATACAAATCCAGATGAAGAATTTATTTTTGCTTTAAAAGAGAAATTACCACATGAGGGTTCTGTTATAACTTGGAATAAAAGTTTTGAAATGGGGAGAAATAAAGATCTTGCAAAAAGGAATCCAGAACATAGAGAATTTTTAGAAGAATTAAATTCTAGAATAATTGATTTAATGGATATTTTTTCCGAACAGCATTATGTTCATCCTAAATTTAAAGGTAAAACTTCTATCAAATATATACTACCTGTTCTTGCTCCAGAATTATCTTATAAGGTTCTTGATATACAGGAGGGAGCAACTGCTTCAGATGCTTGGAATAAAATAGTGAAAGGTGAATATTCTAAAGAAGAAAGATTGAAAAAGATTGAACAACTAAAAACATATTGCAAACTTGATACTTATGCTATGTATGCAATATGGAAGCATCTAAATGATTTGATTTAGAATATTGGACCATTATCTGACCAGCCTAAAAGTAGTCCCAAGATTAAAAAAAGAAACATTAAAATAGTTAAAATCCAGTAAGTTTTTTTCATGTAAAAATTATAGCAAATTATTGTAATTTTGCTATAATTATTTATTATAAGTTTAATTAAAAAACATTATGGATACACACCATATACATGGTACGAAAGTAGGTTTTCATAGTAATACTGAAAGTGCTAAGGAATTTCTTGATAAAAATAGGAATGCTACAGAGAGCTATTTAGATCAAGCTAAAAAAAATGGGGAAGCAAGTTTTTATGACCATGAAGGTAATAAATTTAAAATGGAACATGAAGAAAAAGATGGTGAAGATAGTTTTTCTATTCACCGTCATTATTAATAAATGAATCAAGAAACAAAAAAAGGAAAAGAGCATCCGCTTTCTGTCGTTATAAATGAAGCTGTAAAGATTTTTACTGATCTTGGTTTTGAGGTAGCAACGGGGCCAGAACTTGAAGATATTTGGCATAATTTTGATGCTCTTAATATTCCGAAGGACCACCCAGCCCGTGATATGCAGGACACTTTTTATATTAAAGGAGAAAAAGATAAAGTTTTAAGAACCCATACTTCTAATGTTCAGATTAGATATATGGAAAATTTAGTGAAGTCAGGTGGAAAGCCACCATTTGCAATTATTGCTCCTGGAAAATGTTTTAGAAATGAAGCAACCGATGCGACTCATGAAATGCAATTTTATCAAATTGAAGGATTAATGATTGGAGAAGATATCAACATGTCACATTTAAAAGGAGTTCTTTCTTATTTTTATAAAAAAATGTTAGGTAAGGACGTTGATTTGCGTTTTCGCCCGAGTTTCTTTCCTTTTACCGAACCATCTATAGAATTTGATTTGAAATTCAATGGTAAATGGCTTGAAATAGGAGGAGCTGGAATGGTGCATCCAAATGTTTTAAAAAATTGTGGTATTGATTCTGATAAATATCAAGGTTTTGCTTTTGGTCCAGGTTTAGAAAGATTAATGGTAATTAAATATGGCATGCCCGATATTCGCCCAGCTTATCAAGGTGATTTAAGATTTAATCAATTTTAAATATATGTTAATTTCTTATAAATGGTTAAAAAGTTATGTTCCAGATTTACCAGAGCCAGATAAATTGGTAGATGTTTTTACTTTTCATCTTTGTGAAGTAGAGGGAGTAGAAAAAAAGGAAGACGATACTATTTTTGATTTAAATATTTTGCCAGATAGGGCGCATGACTTACTTTCTTATAGAGGAATAGCAAAAGATTTAGCTGGAATTTTAAATATAGAATATAAAAATATAGAGTATAAGATTAGAGCAGGCGAAGCTACAAAACTTTCTATAAAAGTAGAAAGTAAAAATTGTCGTAGATATATGGCTAGAATAATAAGAAAAATAAAGATTTTGCCTTCTCCAGACTGGATGAAAAATTATCTTTTGTCCATGAATCAACGCTCAATAAATAATTTAGTTGATGCTACTAATATTGTTATGTTTGATAGAGGAAATCCTATTCATGTTTTTGATTTGGATAAAGTGGAGGGTAGTATAATAATCCGCCAAGCAAAAGAAGGAGAGAAAATGACCACGTTAGACAATAAAGAAGTTAAATTAAGTCCTTTAAATATGGTTATTGCTGATGAAAAAAATATTTTGGCTCTTGCTGGGATAAAAGGTGGGAAGGTGGCAGAAGTGACAGAAGATACAAAAAATATAATTATTGAAGTTGCTAATTTTGATCCGACAAATATTAGAAAAACTTCAAAAGAAATTAACATATATACAGATGCAGTAAAAAGATTTGAAAATGATTTATCTCCTGAGATAGTAAGTGTTTCAATGAATGATATGAGCGCACTCGTTTTAGAGATGTGTAAAGATGCTACCTTAGAAGAGGTAGTTGATATCTATACAAAAAAACAAGAAAAAAATAAATTATCTTTTAATATAAAAAGAATATCTAAAAGATTAGGTTTGGACATTTCTGTTGCTACCGTAGAAGACATATTGAAACGTTATGGTGTTTTATATAAAAATACTGATGATGATTTTGAGATTGTTGTGGAAGATATGAGGATAGACCTTAAAACAGAAGAAGATATGTCTGAAGAGATAATAAGGATTTTAGGTTACGAAAAACTGAAAGAAGAATTACCAAAAATAAACTGGAATTCAAAAACAAATGAAGTTTATTCTAAAATATTTTGGGCAAGAAACAAATTACTTAATGATGAATATAGCGAAGTTATGACTTATTCTTTTCGAGATAAGGGAGAAGTGGAAGTACTTGCTTCTGCTTCAGATAAAAAGTTTTTAAGAACAAATCTGAGTGATGGATTAAAAGAGAGTTTTAAATTAAATCAACTTAATATGCCATTATTAGGAATGAGTGAAATTAAGATTTTTGAAATCGGAACTGTGTTTAAAAAAAATGGAGAAAAAATACATGTTGCTTACGTAGATAAGAAAAATGTAGTAGAGGTTTCTTTAGATGAATTTTGTAAATCTTACCAAGGGGAACCCTTGGTAGATCTATCAGCTAAAAGCTATCAGCTAAAAGCTAATTTCAAACCTTGGTCTATTTATCCATTTATTTCTCGAGATGTTGCTGTTTGGGTACCTAATGTAGTAGAAAGTTATCAAGTTTATAAAGTTATAAAGGAAAATGCAGGAGATTTACTCGTACGAGATCCTTATTTATTTGATTCATTTACAAAACCTGCATCGACGGCAGGCGGGGATGGAAAAACTTCGTATGCTTTTAGACTTGTTTTTCAGTCTTATGACAGAACTCTTAAAGACGAGGAAGTAAATGAAATTATAGCTAAAATAAGCTATAAAATAAGCAAAAATTCAAGTTGGGAAATACGCTAAAACACTAGTTTTTTATGTTGTTTTTTGCTATAATATACTAAGCAAAATTTGATTTTTTGCTTTTATTTTTTGGGTTAAATTCTACACAAAATGGCTAAAGAAAGAAATGTAAAAAGTGCACAAAAAAATGCTTTGCCCGCCTCTGGCCGGGGGCATCATTATGATGCTAGTGATATTTCAGTTCTTGAAGGTCTCGAACCAGTAAGACGACGTCCAGGAATGTATATTGGTACTACAGGAATAGATGGACTTCATCATTTGGTTTGGGAAATTTTTGATAACTCACGCGATGAAGCGATGGGAGGTTTTTGTAATGATATTGAAATTGTACTTCTCCCTAACAATCGTATACGTGTTGCAGATAATGGGCGAGGTGTACCTGTTGATATACATAAAAAAACTAAAGTATCTGCATTAGAAACTGTAATGACGACACTTCATGCAGGAGGAAAATTTGGAGGTGAAGGTTATAAAGTTTCTGGGGGATTGCATGGAGTAGGTGCATCTGTAGTGAATGCGCTTTCCATTTATTGTAAAGCTGAAGTTCACAAAGATGGTGGTAAATATATACAAGAGTATTCTCAGGGTAAGAAAAAAGCTGCTGTGAAAAAAGTAGCTTCTTCTAAATTGAGTGGTACGATAATTACTTTTGAACCAGATGAAGAAATTTTTTCCGCCAAAGGCGGATCCGCCTTTGGCGGAAAAGAGGATGTTCTTAAATTTGATTGGAATACTATCGTTAGTCACATTCGTCAGCAAGCATATTTAGTAAAAGGTCTTAGGATTTTAATAATTGATGCGAGGGGATGGGATAACCTGCCTGCGCAGGCAGGCAAAAAAGGACTTGATGATTCTGATGTTTTTTATTTCAGAGATTTAGGGTTTGAATTACCGTCTGTCTCTTTTTATTTTGAAGGTGGACTTATCTCACTTATAAAATATTATAATAGATTTCAAAAACCTATTCATAGTAGTATTTTTTATGTTGAAAAAGAATTAGATAATGTAGGTGTAGAGATAGCTCTTCAATATGTAGATGATATAGTCGATCATATTGTTCCTTTTGCAAATAATATTTATACAGTGGAAGGAGGTACACATGTGACTGGTTTTAAGACTGCCCTTACAAGAACGCTTAATACTTATTGTAAGAAAAATGAGATGATGAAAGAGTCTGAAGGGGGTCTTACTGGAGATGATGTTTTGGAAGGATTAACTTGTGTTATTTCGGTTAAACTTCGAGAAATACAATTTGAAGGTCAAACAAAAGGTAAATTGGGTAGTGTTGAAGCACAAGGAGCCGTCGGTACTATCTTTGGGGAGGCTTTTGCTGCTTTTTTAGAAGAAAATCCAGAAGAAGCAAAAGCTATAATTAATAAATCTATTCTTGCTCTTAAAGCTCGTAAAGCTGCAAAAGCGGCGAAAGATTCAGTACTTCGTAAGGGTGCGCTTGAGGGGATGACGCTTCCTGGTAAATTAGCAGACTGTCAAAGTAAAAGTGCAGAAGAATCAGAATTGTTTTTAGTAGAGGGAGATTCTGCAGGTGGCTCAGCAAAACAAGGAAGAGATAGACGTACTCAAGCTATACTTCCTCTCCGTGGGAAAATTTTAAATGTTGAACGTGCACGAATAGATAAAATGCTTGCTTCTAAAGAGGTGAGGGCTTTGGTTATTGCTATGGGTACCTCTATTGGGGATACTTTTGATCTTTCAAAAATGCGTTATCATAAAATAATTATTGCGACAGATGCTGATGTTGACGGTGCGCATATCCGTACATTATTGCTCACTCTTTTTTACAGGTATTTTAGACAAGTTATTGAAGCCGGATATATTTATATTGCTCAACCTCCACTTTATAAAATTAAAAAAGGTAAAGAAATAAATTATGCTTATTCTGATGAAGAAAAAATAAAAATTATTGGACGTTCCAGTGCCGATGTTGACGAGATTGAATCTTTTGATGCCGAAGTTGAGAATAGTGAATCTGTAGAAGAAGTTGAAGAAGAAATAAAAATTAAATCGAATAAAGTTCACATTCAACGTTATAAAGGTCTTGGAGAAATGAATCCAGAAGAACTTTGGGAAACAACAATGGATCCAAACCATCGAGTGCTTAAAAAAGTAAATATAGATGATACTGAAGAGGCAAATAAAGTTTTTGAAATTTTGATGGGCAGTGAAGTTCCACCTAGAAAATCTTTTATACAATCAAATGCAAAATTAGCAGAAATAGATATTTAATTAAAAAAACCTCTATATTAGTGGAGGTTTTTTTAATTTTATTTCTTTTCTTTTATTTCTTGAGTTAGTTTCGTAAGAAGTTCTTTTTTTGATATTTGACCAAGTTGTCCATTATCACGAGATTCAAGAGTAATTTTTTTTGCTTCTATTTCTTTATCACCGATAACTATCCAATAAGGTATCTTATTGTTTTTTGCATCACGAACTTTTCCTCCAAGATTTGCTTCTTCATCATCTAATTCTACTCGTATATTATTTTCTTTTAATAATTCAAAAATTTGTTTTGCATATTCATTATGATTTGTCCGAACAGGGATTACTTTTACTTGGACAGGAGATAGCCAAAGAGGAAAAGCACCAGCATATTTTTCTATTAATAAAGCCATAATACGTTCAATGCATCCTATAGAAGACCTATGTATTACAAATGCTCTATGTGGTTTACCATCCTCTCCTGTATAAGTTAAATCAAAGCGTTCGGGCATACAGAAATCATATTGAACAGTAAAGGCTGTATCTTCTTTGCCACCTGCATTTTTCATTTGGATATCTATTTTAGGACCATAAAAAGCTGCCTCATCTTTTACTTCTTCGAAATTAGATTTTCTGTTTTTCATTAACTCACGAAGAAGTTTCTCTCCTTTTTCCCAAGCGGAATCATTTTTATAATATTTTTCAGTATTATTTCTATCTCCTAAAGAAAGTCTATATCTATAATCTACATCAAGTTTTAATCCAAAAACAGAAGTGACATATTCTATTAAATCTAAAGCGCCTCCTATTTCTTCTATGGCTTGTTCTTCAGAAGCACATATTATATGAGCATCAGCTAAACAAAAAGTTCTAACTCGAATAAGTCCCATAAGTTCACCAGATTGTTCGTAACGGTATAATTGTGCAAGTTCTGCAATTCGCATCGGTAGTTCACGATAACTATGTGGTTTGCCAAGATAAAGTTCGAAGTGGTGTGGACAAGTCATTGGGCGTAACATGAACTCATCTTCATCAATCTTAATAGGAGCATACATTGAATCTTTGTAATGTGGATAGTGTCCAGATTTTTTATATAAATCTAATTTTGCAATATCTGGAGTCATGACGTGAAGGTACCCACGTTTTATTTCTTCATCAACTATAAATCTTTCCAATTCACGTCTAATAGTTGTTCCCTTGGGAGTAAAAAGTGGAAGTCCTTTTCCTACAGTTTCTGAAAAAAGAAATAGATCTAATTCTTTTCCGAGTTTTTTATGATCTCTTTTTAATGCTTCTTCTCTTTGATTAATATAAGTTTCAAGCTCTTCTTTGGTTTCAAATGCTAGCCCATAAATGCGAGTAAGCATTTTATTTTTTTCATTTCCACGCCAATATGCCCCAGCGACGCGGTCTAATTTAAATGAATCTGATTTTATTTCTTTACTTGGATTTTCTAAATGTCCTCCTCGACATAGATCAGTAAATGATCCGCAGGTATAAAAAGTTATTTTTTCTCCTTTTCCAGTAATTTCATTTATGAGTTCGATTTTATATTCATTTTTTAAAAAATATTCTTTTGCTTCTTTTTCAGTTTTTTCTTCACTTTCAAATCCTTTCCAAGATTTCAAAATTTCTTTCATTTTCTTTTCTATTTTAGGTAAATCTTTATCAGAAATTGGGGAAGTGAAGTCAAAATCATAATAGAAACCATCTTCTATTGAAGGGCCGATAGTATTTTTTGTACCTGGGTACAATTTCAAAACAGCTGCAGCCAAAAGATGGGCTAGAGAATGTCTTAAGTTGTGTAATTTATCATTATTTTCTTTCATGAAAGTCCTTTAATTATATAGCATTTTTGAGGTAATAAAAAGACTTGCTTTTTTTCTAGGATATGATATAATATATAAAACGGAATAATGAGTGCCGTATCTAAAGATCTCAACTAACTAGTTCATTAAAAAGAAAGGACTACATACCATGAAAAAATATGGAACAGAGTCTAAAAAAACGCCTAGCATTGGCGAAAAAATGCAAAAACTTGGTTCTCTCGCTGGATTTATTGTTGATTTTTTAGCAACGTTACTTAGCGAAGAGGAGGTTGAATTTTGGCTCGGACACAAAACTGAGTTGAAAAAAAAGATTAGTGAAGTTTTTTCAATTGTAGATGAATATGCCAGTATTCGTGAAGAATGGCAAAAATTTTACAAATCTCACTTTAATTTGGATGTAGATTTTAGTAGGGTAATTATTCCCAATCGTCCGGATGGTGACTGGCGTTTGATTTTTATCGCTAAGGGTATGATTATGAACAAAGCTTTTGATCGTTGCAAAGCTCTTTTCAAATCATGGTGTTACATTACAAATGATGATTTGGATAAAGCAATT
>PFRK01000053.1:0-9820 GCA_002788475.1 Candidatus Nomurabacteria bacterium CG_4_9_14_0_2_um_filter_32_10
GAATCAGATAAAATAAAATCTCCAGTCTCAAAATATTTTCCTATCATTGCAATTTTCACTGTCTTTTTACCATTATGCGCATGTTTTGCAAAATTTTTCCATTTTCTCCAAGCTTTTACATCTGGTTTTTTAGAAGCAATACCTAAAATCTCACAAATTTTACTGGAAAGATTTTCTTTCTCAAAATTAAGTGGAATATCATAAACACTATCCACATCTGGAGCAGATATAACTCTTTCAATAGGCATATTACAAAAAAGTGAAATTTTTTCTTTTCTTTTTTTATCAAGATTTGTATCAGCTCTAGCTATTAAAAAATCCGGCTGAATACCCGATGCATTTACTGTTCTAACAGCATTTTGAGTTGGTTTAGTTTTCATTTCACCAACTTTTTGTGGTGTTGGTAAATAAGAAACCATAACAAAAGCAACATCCTTAGGAGATTCAAGTTTTAACATTCTAGCAGCTTCCAAGAAAAGCATATTTTGATATTCTCCGGCAGTACCTCCTATTTCAATAATGACAATATCAGCTTTAGCTTTTTCCCCTGCTTCTTTAATTCGTCCAATAACTTCAAGAGGTATATGAGGAACAACTTCTACACATTTTCCTTTATACTCTAAATTACGCTCTCTCTCTATGACTGATTTATAAATCCGGCCCGTCGTCATATAATTTATCCGAGTTAAATTTATATCAAGAAATCTTTCATAATTACCCATATCTTGATCTGTCTCATCTCCATCTTTCAACACAAAAACTTCCCCGTGTTCTGTCGGATTCATAGTACCAGCATCGACATTTATATAAGGATCAATTTTTATAGAAGTAACTTTAAGCCCACGATTTTTTAAAATAAGACCAAGTGAAGACGAAGTAATACCTTTTCCAACTCCAGAAATAACTCCTCCTATTACAAAAATATATTTTGTCTGTTTTGACATATTAATTATTTATCCACCTAAATTTTTTAATTTTTTCTTATTTATTGTTTAGCTTTATTTTTGTGAAAAATTTTGGCGGATTCATTTATTTAAATATTTTCTAGTAGCAATGAAACTAGAAATCATACCCAAAATGACACCTGATAATAAAACAATAACAAAAATTTGAAATAAATTTGAAATATAATAATCATAAACATCAAGCCCCAAGAAATTAGTCATATTATTTCCAAAATAAGCCGTCGCTGGCCAAAAAATAAGCAATGTAATAATCGTAGCAATAATACCATAAATGGCACCTTCAACCATAAAAGGTCCACGAACTCGCATATTGCTTGCCCCGACTAAACGCATTACCCCTATCTCTTCTCTAGAAATGAAAATAGTTAATCTAATGGTATTAAATGTAATAATTATAGAAACTATTATTAAAATTAATGTAATTAAAAAACCCAATCTCTGCGCACCAGATATAATATTATTTAACCTATTTATAACTATCTTATTCTGGTGATAATTTACTTTATCAATAATAGAAGTAGAACCTAAGACAAGAGCATTATCAGATTTCATAAAATTTGCGATACTTTCATATTGAGAAACTTCCATTGCTTTAACATTTAAATATGATCCGAGTGGATTTTCTTTTATTTCATCTAAGGCTTGAATCGTAGGATAATCATCTTCATGTCTTTCTCGAAAAGAAGCCAATGCTTCATCTGCACTGACATATGTAACAGTAGCCACTTCTGGTAAATTCTCTAAAGATTTCTTCAAAGACATTATTTTAACTTCAGGAGCATCAACAGTAAAATAAATAGTCACATCTACTTTATCTTTTATCTGATCCAAAGAAAAATGAAGTACTGCTTGCAATAATAAAATAGCAGTAATAACAGAAAGAGTAATCGTAACAACAAGAACTGCAGCCCAAGAAATCATTCCACTTCTAGTAAAATTTATAAATCCCGATTTTATAATTCTTTTAAGTTCAGTCATCATAATAAATTAGCTTCTAGCGACTAGCACCTAATACCTAATCATATAACATATTTACCATTCTTGTCATCTCTAATAATTTTGCCTTTTTCCATTGTAATTACCCTCTTACCAATTGAATCAATAATCCCACGATTATGTGTCGTTAAAATAACTGTTGTACCTAAATCATTTATCTTTTTTAAAATCTGAACTATCTCATATGTGTTAATTGCATCCAAATTTCCCGTTGGTTCATCTGCAATAATAAGTTCAGGTTGATTAATAATAGCACGTGCTATCGCTAGACGCTGTTGTTCTCCTCCAGACATTTGATGAGGAAAATGAAACATCTTATTACTCAAATCAACAAGCTCCAAAACATGAGGGACATCACTTTCTATTTCCTCATTACTTTTACCAACAGCCTCCATAGCAAAAGCAATATTTTCATATGCAGTTTTATTTGAAAGCAACTTAAAATCTTGGAATACTACACCCATTCTTCTTCTTAATTTAGTTAAATCTGCATTTTTTAACTTAAATACATTAATTGACTCAAAAAAAAGTGTTCCAGCAGTCGGAACATCATCTGCTAAAATCATTTTAACAAGAGTAGTCTTACCCGCACCAGAATGTCCTACTATAGAGACAAATTCTCCTGCTGTGATGGTCAAAGTCACATCATCTAACGCTAAAAAATCTTTATTATAAACTTTTGTAACATTGTTAAAATAAATCACTGTCTAATTATATCATAATTATAATTTTTTTTCCTCATCCTGTTGTTCATGAACGATAGGGTCTATAAACAAATCTATATCGCCATCTAAAACCGCATCAATATTACTGGTTTCTACACTAGTACGATGATCTTTAACCATTTTATAGGGATGTAAAACATAAGAACGTATCTGACTACCCCACTCTATTTCTGTACCTTTAGAAATTTTCATACTTTCTTCTACTGTCTTTTTTTCTTCTTCCGCTTTTTTAAAAATTTTAGCCAAAAGTATAGACATAGCTCGCTCCCGATTTTGTTCTTGTGAACGTTCTCCGGAAGCATGAACAGAAATATTAGTTGGGATATGCACAAGTCTGACGGCTGTTTCTCTTTTGTTTACATTTTGTCCACCAGGCCCACTTGAGCGACTATATTCTATTTTCAAATCATTTTCTGGAATAATAAAATCTTTTTCTTCTAATTTAGAAAATTTAGGTAATACTTCAACTAAAGAAAAAGAAGTGTGTCGCAATTTTTTTGCATTAAATGGTGAAATACGAACTAAACGATGTACTCCAGATTCATTTTTAAGGACCCCATAAGGCCCCTCTACGGAGGCGCCTACGGAGGCGTTGCCTCCGTAATGCGTCGAAGGATGACCTTTTATCTCAAAAGAAACATTTCTATATCCGCCATGATCATTTTTATGTTCGTGAATAAAAAATATTTCCCAATTTTTTCTTATAGCATATTTCATATACATATCTAAAAGTATTCGAGAAAAATCTTCAGCATCATCTCCTCCTGCACCAGAGATTATAGTAACTATTGCATTTCCCTTATCATATTTTTGAGCACCAGCAAGATTATCTTTAAGTTCTGCAATTTTTTTCAATATTGCCTGAGCTTTATTTTTATCATTCCAAAAATCTACTTGCTGTGTTTCAGCTTCAAGTTTTTCTATTTCCCCGCCTACATCGCTTTGCCTGCCCGAATCGCTACGCGAATCGTTGCGGGCGGGTGAAACATTGCGGGCAGGTTTTTCTACATCTTTTTTTTCTTTATTCATGAGCCGTTGGGATGACTTGCACATCCGACATTCGCTTTACGAAAGCGATGCTCTACTACCTGAGCTACAACGGCATATTTTATTTATATCATGCTCGGACTTTATCCGCCTCTGGCGGAAACTGAGCTAGAGTGGCGTGTCTTTCTGGAGCCGTTGATCGGGATTGAACCGATGACCTCGTCATTACCAATGACGTGCTCTACCAACTGAGCTACAACGGCATATTCACAATACTAATTTATTTTCACTTATTTTGCAAAACATCTTTTTTAAAAAAATTATAAATCTACATTAAAAAATAAAGATGTGGGTAATGTGGATAAGGTGTATAACTACACTTTATTTTTAAAAAAAAATTTTATATACTTCAACTAGAAATTAATATTAAAATTAAATCTATAAAAATGAAGAAAAATTTATATAAGAAATTTGTAGTTAGTTTTTTAATTCTTGTTTTTGTCACACAATTTTATTCTACAGTAGAGAATGCTTTTGCTGTGACAGACAATGTTGTAGTAAATCTTACCGTAACTTCAGGTATTAGTATCACTGCCAATACAACCCCAGTCACTTTATTACCCGCACTCAGTATCGCTAATGAATCTGCTTACGGACGTTCTAGTTTTACAGTCATAACTAATGATCCAGATGGTTATACTTTAGGAGTATTAGCCACGACTGATCCAGCACTCAAACAAGGCGTCGTTGATTCTTTTGCCGATTATACTGAAGCAGTCGCTGGAGTCCCAGAAGTATGGAGTGTCGCAAGTGGAGCTAAAGAATTTGGATTTTCTGTATATGGTGCCGATGAAGTTGCTGGATATGGGACAGGTACTTGCGATGCAAGTGGTGTAATAACTGGCACTTTAAATTTCGAAGGATTTTCAACATTAAATAATGAAATTGCTACTAACCCTGATGTCACTCTTCCTGCTGGTACAGAAACATTTGTTTGTTTCCAAGTTCAACAAAATGATGTTTTCGCAGCTGAAGGAGCTTACTCTGCTACGATTACTGGTACAGCAACTGTATTATAAAAATGATAAAGACCTAAATGGCAAATTTGTTTATAAAAATCACATATAGTATGGTCATTATGTTTACCATAATAGGCGGTTTTTTATTGCCAGAGTATTCTTTAGCGTATACCAAAACTAAACTTGATGTAACTATACAAAATGACTTTGTTGTAGAACCAGGTAAAACAGAAATATTTCTAAACCCCGGAGAAAGTATAACAAAAAATATTTCAGTCACTAGTCGTATTAATAAAACATTTAATTTTAAATTAACTACAGAAGATTTTGTCGGAACAAATGATTCTAAACAACCAGTTATGCTTCTTGGTGATGCGAATAGTCCTTACTCTCTAAAAGATTTTATCATACCTGAAATTACAGAATTTAGTTTAGAATTTGGAGAAAAAATTACTATCCCCGTCACTATATCCATCCCTAGTAATGCTGAACCAAGAGGTTACTATGGTGCATTGATTATATCAAACAACCCAGATAAGTTAGATGGTGAAACTATAAAAGAAACAGAAAGTAAAACACGAATTATTTCTAGAATCGGTTCACTTTTTTTGTTAAAAATTAATGGCGAAGGAATAGAACAAGGAAATATTGAAAGCCTAAAAGTAATCGGACCAACACAAATGTTCTATAGCGAAAGACCAAAAGGATTTGAAATCGCATTTAAAAATACAGGTAATGTCCACCTTGTCCCTTATGGAACAATAACAATTAAAAATATATTCGGCCAAGTTATCAATACTTTACCAGTAGATGCATATTTCGTACTTCCAGATTCTACAAGATATAGAGAAGTAATGTGGAGTGATGGTTTTAGTGTGGGTCGTTATACAGCCAATCTTAATCTTTTTAAAGGTTACAATGATGAATCTCAAGAAACTCAATTAGCATTTTGGATTATTCCATGGAAAATACTTCTTATCGCATTCGTAACTATTGTACTTATTGTTTCATCTTTCTATTATGTCTTGACACGTTTTGAGTTAAGAAAAAAATAGTTGCAAAATGAAAACAGTTATACCCTTTTTAAAAAAAAAGAAAGTAGAAATTTTCTTATCCATTTTATTTTTTATTTTTCTATTTGCATCATTTTCTAATATACTTTCTGCGCAAGTTATGCAAAGTGGTACATATAAAATGATGTCCGACAGTATTAATGCTGGTGGAGAAGATGTTTCTTCAAGTTCTAATTATATGCTCGGTGATACTCTAGGAGAAATAGGTACTGGAGATTCAAACAGTGCCAACTATTTTTTACATGCAGGATTTTGGCAAATGCAACAAAGTTATATTGCAATCTCAAGCCCTTCTGATTTATATTTGACTAGCATCGGTGGTATAGATGGCGAAGCGAGTGAAGGAACAATATCTTGGCAAGTGACGACAGATAATTTTGCTGGTTATAGTATGAGCATCAAATCCACTACTACTCCAGCACTTACTTCTCTTGAAGACTCTTTTGCTGATTACACTCCAAATGGAGCAGATCCTGATTATACTTTTTCTATCGCTTCAACTACATCAGCATTTGGATTTTCTCCAGAAGGAGTTGACACATCTACACGTTTTCTAGACAACGGTTTAATATGTAATACTGGATCTGGAGAAGTCAGTGCTAAATGCTGGGATGGGCTTTCTACTTCACCAAAAACGATATTTCAAAGAACAACAAGCAATCATCCAGGAGGAAGTGCTACAGTAGTCCGTTTTCATGCAGAATCCGGGTCAGGTCATATCCAAATTTCAGGTGATTACGCAGCCCCAATTATCGTAACTGCTATAACTTTATAATGAACAAAAATTTACGAAATTTGTCGAAGACGTATCTTTTGAAAATTAAAATTTTGTATTGGCAAAGAATTTTAAGAGTCGTGGGTCCCATGTCCTTATGTCTCCGAGGGCGAAGGCTCGAAAATTCTTTGGCCAATGTAAAATTCTATATACCGAAAAAAAATTTTACAAAAATAACTTCTATAATTTTTGTAGTAATATTTTTGCTAAGTAGTAACGCTACACCTCTTTTTGCTCAATCAGATGCTTCTATACATATAGACCTCGGAGTTACTGGATGTAATAATAACGGCATATGTGAAGTAGGAGAAAATACACTAAGTTGTCCGGCGGACTGCCCTGCTCCTTCTACAACAACAGGATCTATTATTCGTCCAGAAAATATTTTTTTATATAATCTTTCTATTGAACCAAATTTTACAGATGCGACTATCCGTTGGAATAGTTCTGTAGGTATGATAAGCACGATAAGATGGGGAGAAACTCAAGATGTAAAAGAAGGAACACTCACCAGTACTGTCTTTGCCGTAAATCATAAAATGGAATTAATACATCTAAAACCAGGGACAATGTATTTTTTTACAATTGAAAGCCGAAGTGCTAGTGGAAAAACTAATTTTTATCCACCAACATATTTTTTTACAAAATTTTTAAAAGATACAACTTTCCCTTTAAGTCCTCGTAACCTAAGAGCCTCATCTGATATTTCTGGCATCACTATTACTTGGGAAAATCCACCAGACGAAAATTTTTCTTATATTCGTATGATGAGACACGAAGATCGTTTTAAAGGAAATCCATTTTCAGGTAAATTAATTTATGAAGGTAGAGAAGAAAAATTTTTAGACAAAAATGTAATATCAGGTAAAAAATATTTTTATGTATTATTTGCTAAAGACGTACTAGGAAATTTTTCAGGAGGAGTAGGAGTTTCTCAAATCGCATATTCTGAAAAGAAAATTCCTATACAAATAATAGAAGAAGAACTATCAGAAATTTCTATAATAGAAAATTTTTTCGTACATCAATATAATCAATTAGTTGAATTACTCACAGATAAAAAAACAATCACAGTAGACAGCAACAAAAGTACTGTCGTTGATACAAATTCAAAAACACTATCAGATGATTGGATGAAGGTCACAAATGCAGAAGGAAAAGTTATAGGAGAATATTTATTTTCATTTAATATGGACAGTGGACGTTATCAAAGTGTCATTCCACCACTAGAAAAAACTGGAACTTACGATATAAAAATTTATAGATATCAGAATGATGTTTTAACATTAATTAGCGAAAGTTCACTTTTTATTAATAAAGATATAACACCAAAAATTGAAAAAACTTACAATATTTCTTATTTTGATTTTATTTATTTAATTATTTTATCAATTACCCTATTTTTATTACTTTTCTTCTTAAGAAAGAAACAAAAAAACCCAATAAAATAAAGGTTCTTTTGCTAAAACAATTGACGCCTACAGGATAGCGAGTTCTGCTCTACTACCTGTGGATAACTAGTGGATATACTGTTGATATTGCACTATAATATAAGGGTATAAAAAAATATCGTCTATCCGAGATTCATTTTTTTTATGTATCGGATATCCGATAAATACTTATATATTAATACAGGATGGAAAACATTAAAAAAATAATATCATTAAATCAAGCATCAAAGATTACTGGATATCATTCAGACTATTTAAGCGCTTTAATTCGTAAAAAAGAGATAAAAGGAGAAAAAATTGGAGGCAACTGGTTTACAACAGAAGAAGAGATAAAAGAATACATTTTTAAACAAAAAATTCGTCATAAAAAGTTTGCTATCGGAGATTTTCTATCTCAAAAAAGAACAAAAAAAATTTTTATAGTTACTGGAATACTTTTTCTAGGTTTTCTTTTAATTGGTATTTATCTTTACGGTAAAAATAACAAAGTGATTTTAGAAGAAGGTAAAAAAACTCTTTCTTCAGAAGTTGAAATTATAAATTAACCTAATTACTAATTAACCTAATTGACCTAAGTAAAATTAAACCAGAAAATTAATCAAATGACGAATTAACTTAAAAATCAGGTAATTAGAGTAATTAGAAATTAACAATCATTGGAATTTATTTAAAAATTAGGTCATTCGAAATTTTATTAGGTAATTATGTCAATTAGATAATTAGAAATTAAAATGTTCGCCTTTATTAAAAACAACAAAACCATCGCAACAATTGCAGCAACTATTTTACTGGTTTTTGTTCTTTTTCCCTCGAACATTTCTTCTGCTGCGATAAATAAACAAATAAATTATCAAGGTAAACTTACTAACAGTAGTGGAGTGGCTGTTACCAATGGCACTTACAATATGGAATTTAAACTCTACACCGTAGACACTGGCGGTGTGGCTATTTGGACAGAAACAAGAATCGATGCAAATAAAGTACAAGTAACGAGTGGACTTTTCAGTGTGCTTCTTGGAGAAGTCACTGCTCTGACTTCAGTTGATTTTAATCAAACACTTTATCTTGGTGTAAACATCGGAGGCACAGGCACACCTGGATGGGATGGAGAAATGACTCCTCGAAAAAAACTTGGCGCAGTTCCCACTGCTATCTTATCTGAAAGCGCAATTAATATTATCGGCGGAGTAGCTGGAGCTGTTCCATATCAATCAGCAACAGATACTACTTTATTTTCTGCAGCTGGAACGACAGGTCAAGCATTGATTTCCGGAGGTACTAACTCCCCTACTTGGTTTGCACCAACTGCTGGATCTATTCTCTTTGCAGGTGCAAGTGGAATTCTTGCACAAGATAATTCAAATTTCTTTTGGGATAATACAAACAAAAGACTCGGCATCGGGACGACGGCACCTTTAAAATTACTTAGTATGTCTAAGCTTGCTGGGGATGCGGTTTTAAGAATTGAAAATACTGGTAATGGAAACTCTTCTGGTATTGATTTTATACGTGAAAGACAATCCGGGACTGGGCAGGATGGTGGTTCAATATTTATTGATAGCGACACAGCTACCAATAACGCCTTACTTTATATTCAAGCGCAAAGTGCGAGTGTGTCTTCGGGGGTAACAGGTGCGTTAGCTGCTAGTAATGGTGTTCGCTTATTACTTAGAGGGGGTACCGGTATCTTTTCCATAGAGAACGGCGCAACGGAAAGTATGCGCATTGTGGCCAACGGCAACGTCGGGATTGGGACGACGAATCCGGGGGTTAAATTATCTTTAGGGACAGGAACTGGTGCTAAATTAGGAGTGTATGAAAATGGAACG
>PFRK01000053.1:9902-10044 GCA_002788475.1 Candidatus Nomurabacteria bacterium CG_4_9_14_0_2_um_filter_32_10
GGCATTGGAGTGGAAATAGGACATTTGTAGAACAAATGAGACTGCAAACAATCAATGGCAACGTCGGCATCGGGACGACGGCACCGGGAAGTAAATTAGATGTTGCTTCTGGACAAGCACTCACAGTCGATAATATTTTTGC
>PFRK01000004.1 GCA_002788475.1 Candidatus Nomurabacteria bacterium CG_4_9_14_0_2_um_filter_32_10
TCTGGAGAAAAAATTAAAATGAAAAAGAGTTGGATTAAAAAATTAATCCCGAACGAAATATAAAATGTTTTATACATATGTATTACAAAGTAAGGAGAATGATAGACTATATACAGGATATACAAGTGATCTACGAAAACGCTTTAAAGAACACAACAATAACAAATCAAATTATACAAAAAGAAATGGTCCATACGAGTTAATATATTATGAAGCGTGTTTAGAAAAGAAAGATGCAATGAATAGAGAACAATATCTAAAAAGTGGAAGAGGTAAGAGATTTATACAAGCCCGTTTAAAGCGTTTTCTATTTCGTACGGGATAATCCCGTTGAAATTTTGCATAGTACATTAATATGATAAAAGTGCTAAAAACAAACAATAAATCCCCATCACGCAAAAACCTAAAACGTAAAATTTCGTTCGGGATAATATCACTAATTATACTAGCCATTTTTATGGCACCTATTTCTGCTGAAATAAAAATTGATAAAAATAATAATTTAGCAATAAATATAGAAAAAAATGTTGCAAGAGCACAAACAATGGCTTCTGTTGAGGTAATACCTACTGATACTACTGCCACTATCAAAATAAGTATTTCAAATATCCCTAATGATGGAGAAGACTATGAACTTATTATGTTTTTGTATGATAACATGGTTGATATAAATAGTATACCAGCCGATGATGCAGAATATATAGAAAAAAAATCAACTGACATAGACAAATCGGTTTCACTACAGATTATAACAGAAACTTTCGAAGAATTAACAACTGGACATTTTTATTATATATATATAATTGTAGCCCAACAATCAAGTTTTATTTCTAAGTGGATCTCGTTTGGTCTTGATGGTCTTATTGGCATTACTGGCTACACCGATATTACAGGAATTACTACTGGTATCTATAAATTTATAAAAACCATTATTTCAAGAGACAGTGGGAGTATTTTAATTTTATCTAAAACATTCAATGCTAGTAAAAACGGTATAGTAAGCGAAACCGTCGATAAAACTACTTCTTATTATGATCTAGGTTGTAGTATTTTACCCACTGACCCTAATATCATAGGATGTGTCGCAGAAATATTTCATTTTCTTTGGCAAGCATCTGCATTATTTGCTGAAATAGCCGGTCGTATTCTTGATTTTTTTGTATATTATTCCACCAACAGTTCTTCATATGATAATGGTTTTGTGGAAAAAAGTTGGAACGCAGTCCGTGATATAGCAAATATTTTCTTTATAATCGCACTTCTTTATGTGGCTATAAAAACAGTACTAGGACTAAATGTGACAAACAACAAAAAGTTAGTGGGAACGGTAATTATAATTGCCTTAGTTATAAATTTTAGTTTATTCACTACGAAAGTAGTAATTGACGGATCAAATATTCTGGCAAAAATATTTTATAATAATATAACTTCAACAAAAAAAGGAAGTTCCGGTCCTGTAATTGAATCTGGTGGGGAAAAATCTATATCAATAGGCCTAATAAACTCATACAATCCTCAAAAAATTGTATCATTTGATAGATACGAACTTAGTCCAGGTACTTTTCTTTTTATAACATTTTTACTTATAGCTATTACTCTCTATACAGCCTATATATTTCTTTCAGTAGCACTTCTATTTGTAGCGAGAGTTGTTTCACTTTGGATGTCTATGATATTTTCACCTATCGCTTTCGCATCTTATACTGTACCTTTTGATATTCCAGGATTCGGACACAAAGAATGGTGGAAAAATTTAATCGAAAATGCAATGCTCGCTCCCTTATTTATATTTTTCTTATACATTATAGTGTTATTTACTGGTTTTCTTACTGAAGTGGCTAAATATCCTGATAGTAATGAAATATCGACAACATCTCAAATGATGCAACACCTTATAAGTGTAATTGTCCCTTTCGTAATTATCTTTATTCTCCTTAAACAAGCTAAAACTTTAGCGGTAAAATATTCTGGAGAACTAGGTGCTGCAATAATGACAGGAGCAAAAATGGTTGGTGGGTTAGCTTTGGGTGCAGTTACGGGTGGGACAGCAATGGGAATTGCAGCGATGGGAAGGAAAACTGTTGGATCTGTATCAAAATATGTTCAAAATGATGCAGCACGAAATAAAGATTTTAAAACATTTGGCGATTATAAAAACTGGGGGTTGGGTAAAAAAATTAATCCATTCGCTTATGTCGCTCAAGCAGGAAAAACTGCTACCGCAGCTACGGCAGCAGGACTTCATGGAATAGGGTTAGGAAAGAAAATGAAAGAAGCCGATGAAGGATATGGTCATAAAACTCATGCTACACATATTCTTGATGCTAAAATGCAATCGGAGTTCGGACATACTTATGGTAAAGATGCTAAGTATAAAGATCTTTCAGAACATGAACAGGATATTGTAAAAACAGAAATTGACAAAGATGAATTATCTAAATTCCAATATGGTAAATTATTTAAAGATTTAGAAGCACCTCAAGCAAAAATTGTAAAAGACCAATATGATGGAAGAGATGCAGCAACTGGACTCCTCACAGCACCAAAATTAAGGGCTATTGATAATGGACATGGCAAAACAGATCGAGTTGATATTGCGGGAAGTATTACTGGCAATGAAAAAGTTAAAAGTGATTACTTTGTAAATACTTCAAAAGCAAACCAAGCAATGGGAGAATTCTTACAAGCTCTACGTAAAGGTAGTTATGATGTTCGTAATCTACCAGAAATGAGTGCAAAATCCAAAGGATTCTTCCCTAAACTTGTTGTTGGAGTTGGAGCCGCTGTCGCAACTGGGATGAGAGCAGGATTAAAAACAAGCTTAGGAATTAATGCCGGCACCCCACAAAAAGATTTTTTCAAAGATATCGGAAACATAATAAGTGAGTCACTAAAAAGTGTTAAAATTGATATAGGTGAAAAACATGGAGGAGGAGATAGTCACCCTAAAGAAGTAAAAAGTGTTGGACATTAAAATTATAAAAACCAAGTCATGAATCAACAAGAATTACAAAAGGAAATAGTAAAATATTATCAAAAATTGCCTAAGGAAACACAGGAAATTTTTTCTAGTATGAAGTGGCTTGAAACTTTAAAACAAATAAGTCTAAGATATAGTTTAAATGATAAACAGATAGAAACAATCGGTACAGAAACAACACTTGTGCTCTTAGGCATCATCCATTCTGACGAATATGAAAACATATTAAAAAATGAGCTAGGACTTCAAAAAGATTCAATAGAGAAAATGTTCACAGAGATAGATGAATCAATACTAAAAACCATCCGTCCACAATTAGAAGAAACTTTCTATAAAAATGACGAGGAAGAAAAAGATAAAATTGATAAACGTTTTAACGATCTTTCAAAAGAAACCAAGGATGCTATAGAAAAATCTGATTATCAAACAAAAATTTATGAAATTGGACAAAAATATAATCTTACTGTTTATCAAATGGGTATATTAGGAGAATCCACAATTAATGTAATGCTCGGGATAACATTGCCTAATAAATTCGGAGAATCTTTAGAAAGATTAGAGTTACCAACAGAAAAGACAACAGAAATAATAAATAACATTAATGAAGGTATCCTTAAAAAAATTAGAGAACAACTAGTAAAAAATATAAATCAAAACAAATTTTCTAAAGATGATGAATCTAAAACTATGCTCGAAAGACCAATAGAAAGCAGGGAAGAAATGCTAAAACACATAGAAAAACCGGAATCAATTAACAATTACGAATTACCTGCCCGCAGTGCTTTCAGCACAGCTGATGCAGGCGGGCGAATTACGAATGAAAAAGAATCAGTAAAACCAATCACAAATTACAAATTACAAATGGATCAAAAAGAACTTTCTGCAGGAGAACAGGAAACAATTACGGATGAGCAATTACCTGCCCGCAGTGCTTTCAGCACACCCGCCAGCAACGCTTCGCATAGCGATGAGGGCTGGGCTGATGCAGGCGGGCGAATTACGAATCTGGAAAAAGAAAAAACACACCCGATACTAGCACAAAAACTTGGAGGATCTTTCAAAATAGAACCAGTAGAGACAGATCATTCGCTTGAAAATATCACCAAAAACTCAAGTGCAAATAGTGAAATAGTTAAAAGTTCAAACGTAGACCCATACAGAGAATTGCCTGAATAGACAATTCTCTAGCTTATAGCTGATAGCTTTTAGCTTATAGAATTAAAAATTAAATGCAAAAAACAGCAAATTCATATAAAGAACTAATTGTTTGGCAAAGATCCATTGAGTTGGTAGTAAATATATACGAACTGACAGAAAAGTTTCCTAAGGAGGAAATTTATGGTCTAACCTCTCAAATCAGAAGAGCGGCAGTATCAATATCCTCAAATATTGCTGAAGGTAGATATAGGGGAACTAAAGCTGATTACGTACATTTTTTAAGAATGTCTTATGGATCTGGTGCTGAGCTAGAAACTCAATTGGAAATTTCAAAAAGACTTTTAAAAACAAAGATTTTAAACTATAATAGAATAGATAATCTTCTTGAAGAAGTTATGAAAATGTTAAATGTTATGATTAGTAAATTAACAAGCTAAAAGCTATTAGCTAAAACCTATAAGCTATCCTATGCAATTCAAAGTACCACAATTTTTAGAAATAGAAGATAAAATTTTTGGCCCATTCACCTTCAAGGAGTTTGTCTATTTAGTAGGTGGTGCAGGAATATGTTATATATTGTTTAAATTATTGGGAATATGGCTCGGAGCAATACCAATTTTGATTGTGGCAGGGTTGTCAGCAGCACTTACTTTCTACCATCCAAACGGCAAACCCTTCATCAATATGATAGAGGCTGGGGCAAAATACGCTATGCAAGATAAACTTTATATCTGGAAAAGACATATCATTAAGGTAAAAAGTAAAGAACAACAAGAAATGAGGGCAACAGCCGAATTAAAAAAGGAAACGATGGACCAAAACGGAGTCAAATTAAGTGGGAGCAAGCTTCGAGATTTAGCTTGGAGTTTAGACGTTCTGGACTTAAAAAAGTGATTAATCAGCTTATAGCTGATAGCTAATAGCTTATAGGGAATCAACCTAAAGCTAAAAGCTAAAAGCTAAAAGCTAAAAGCTAACAATGTCATTAAAAGCAAAAGCAACTCAAGAGTTTGTACCAATCAAGGAAGTCCGTGATGGTATTGTAGTCTTGAAAGATGGAGGGCTCAGAGCAATAGTCCTCGCAAATTCAGTCAACTTGTCTTTAAAATCAGAAGAAGAACAAAAAGCTACAATTCTCCAATTCCAGAATTTTTTGAATACTTTAGATTTCTCTGTACAAATATCAATACAATCAAGAAAATTAAACATCAGACCTTATCTTTTACTCTTAGAAGACAGAATGAAGGTACAAAATGAACCGTTGCTCAAACTACAAACAAAAGAATATATAGAATTTATAAAAAATTTCACTGAGTCAGTTAGTATAATGGCCAAAAATTTCTTTGTCGTAGTTTCTTATACACATATGAATTTAAAACCAGAATCTGGAATACTAAAAAATTTATTTTCAAAAAGAAATAAAAGAGAAGAAGAATTAAAAAACCAATTAGACTTTGAAGAAAAAAGGTCTCAATTGGAACAGAGAGTAAGCGTGATACAACAAGGACTTTCAAGATGTGGAATAAAATCTGCACAACTGGGAACAGAAGAAGTCGTAGAAGTATTTTATAAAGTTTTCAACCCAGGAGAGTTAGAGGGAAAAATAAATTTAGAAAACTAAATTTATTTTTCCCTAGTTATAAAGTAAAAAGTAATCAAGTTTATAAAGTCAAAAACAATCAAATGCAATACAAATTATACAAAATCACAACTTTATACTTTATGAACTTTACGAACTAAATATATGAGTATTTTTAATAAATTATTAGGGAAAAAAAATAAAACAGATGAAAAGAAAGGAGCAGATGCTTCTCTTTTATCAGTACTACCAGAAGAAATATATAAATCAGCTAAATTAGAGCTTCAAGATATCGTCGCACCGTCTGCCTTAAAAATAGAATCTAAATCCATAAATCTAGGTGACAAAATAGCTCGTACCTTTTTTATTATTTCTTATCCTAGATTTTTAAGTGACAACTGGTTTTCCCCAATAATTAATTTAGATAAAGTCTTTGATGTTTCAATCTTTATACATCCCATAGATACATCTCTCGCTCTGAGACAATTTCAAAAAAAAGTGGCTGAAGTCCAAAGCCAAATCAATGTACGTGAAAAAAAAGGAATGGTTCGTGACCCAATGCTTGATACTGCATATCAAGACTTGGAAGGACTTCGTGATAATTTAATCCAAGCACAACAAAAAATGTTTGATGTCAGTATTTACATTACAGTCTATGCTGATAATGAACTAGAACTTTACAAAATTGAAAATGAAATAAAATCAATACTCGAATCAAAATTAATATATATTAAACCAGCACTTTTCCAACAAGAAGAAGGTTTCAAAAGTGTTATGCCCCTCGGTAATGATTTATTAAATATCCACCAAAAATTAAATTCCGAACCACTCTCTAGTGTTTTTCCATTTGTTTCTTTTGACTTAACTTCCGATATGGGAATACTCTATGGAGTTAACAGACATAACTCTTCTCTTGTTATTTTTGATAGATTCTCTTTAGAAAATTATAATTCTGTGACATTTGCTAAATCTGGTTCAGGAAAAAGTTATGCCACAAAATTAGAAATTCTAAGATCTCTAATGTTTGACATAGATATAATTGTAATAGACCCAGAAAGGGAATATGAATATCTGGCAGAAGCTGTCGGTGGAAGATATTTTAATATTTCTCTTTCTTCAGATCACCACATAAATCCTTTTGATTTGCCAATACCACGTGAAGATGAATCAGCAGAAGATGTATTGAGATCAAATATCATCAATCTAGTCGGACTTTTTAGACTAATGCTAGGAGGACTTACGCCAGAAGAAGATTCTATGGTAGACCGTGCTATTTCAGAAACTTACGCAATGAAAGATATAACACATGATTCGGATTTTTCAAATATTGAACCACCCCTACTTTCAGATTTCGAAATGGCATTGGGGGGTATGGAAGGAAGTGATTCAGTAATACAAAGATTAGCTAAATATACAAAAGGAACTTGGTCTACTTTCCTCAATAGACCATCAAATGTAGACATCAATAAAAAATTTGTAGTATTTTCCATTCGTGATATGGAAGATGAATTAAAACCAGTAGCAATGTATATCGTTATGCATTATATCTGGATAACTATACGTAAAAATTTGAAAAAACGTCTTCTTGTTGTTGATGAGGCATGGTGGATGATGAAATCTGAAGATACAGCTTCTTTCTTATATTCCATCGCAAAACGAGGTAGAAAATATTATTTAGGACTTTCTACTATCACTCAAGATGCAGCAGACTTTATGAAGTCTCCTTATGGTGTGCCAATCATAACCAACTCTTCTATCCAAATCCTTCTCAAACAATCACCAACAACAATAGATGTCCTCCAAAAAACATTCAATTTAACTGATGAAGAAAAATATCTACTCTTGGAATCTGGGTTAGGGGAAGGTATATTCTTTGCTGGATTAAAACATGTTGCTATAAAAGTCATTTCCTCTTATACAGAAGATCAAATCATTACTTCAGATCCATCTCAGATACTATCAATCAAAAAAGCAAAACAAGATTTAGAAGAAGCGGAGAGGAGTAGCTGATAGATAGCTTATAGGTGTTAGCTTTTAGCTTATAGCTTGAAAAATGATACAATTGAGAGGTAGAAAGTTCATAAAGTTTATAAAGCCTGCCTGCCGGTAGGCAGGTAGAAAGTAAATGCAAAATAATTTATAAAGCAAAATGCAGAAAAAATACATAATTCCAATATTAATATTTGCTATCACTTTTGTGGGTTTTTTTGCTAATGCTCAAATACGTAGTACAGACATCGTCCTTAGTATTTCACCGGAATATCCTAACCCAAACCAAAATGTAAATGCTACATTAAATAGCCATTCTATTAATCTCGATAAAGCAAACATTTATTGGTCAGTAAATAATCAAGAATTAAGTGGAGGAATTGGAAAAAAATCTTTTTCTTTTAAGACAGGAGCTTCCGGATCTTCAATGATTTTATCTGTTACGATAGATACGATTGATGGACAAAATCTATCAAAAACAACAACCATAATACCAGCAAATGTAGATATGCTCTGGGAAGCTTATGATTCTTATACACCTCCTTTTTATAAAGGAAAAGCATTGGCTCCTAGCCAAGGGATATTTAAAGTAGTAGCAATACCAAATATAATAAACCAGAACGGAAAAGTTAATGTAAATAATCTTTCTTATGTTTGGAGCAAAGATGGAAACACCAATCTTGATTCCTCTGGATGGGGGAAAAATTATTTTATATTTAAAAATAGCTATTTAGATAAAGAAAATATTGTTAATGTAAAAGTCTCTGATATTTCTGGAAAAACCAACGCTTCTGGAAAAATAAATTTAAAAACAGTAAACCCCAAAATACTTTTTTATAAAAACGATTCATCTCTGGGTATAAAATGGGAAACAACTTTAAGTGATGGATATACAATAGATAGGGAAGGAGAAGCTCTAACAATAGAACCTTACTTTTTTTCACCAAAGAACATAAATTCTTCAGACCTAACTTTTGACTGGTCTTTAAATAAAGAAAAAATAGAAACACCAAATCCCAAAAATATATTGTCCATAAAACCAGAAGCCGGAAAATCTGGAAGTGCAACAATCAAAGTGCTTATCAATAATACCAAGACACTTTTCCAAAGTATGGAGAAACAGTTACAAGTTAGCTTTTAGCTTATAGCTTATAGCTTATAGCTTATAAAAAATTATAAAACAAAATGCGAGGAAATGTTTGCAAAAAAACAATAACTCTAATATATCTAACTACTATTCTGTTTAGTTTATTTTTTCCTTTTAATCAAAGTTATGCACAATATGCATCAAATACTTTACAAATTTCTATAGCAAAAAAGAATCTAAACCTAACAAGGGGGGAGGAAACAATGGTGACAGCTAGTTTGTCGGGTAATTCTGGAAAAAAAAATGTAACTTTTAAGGTTGAAGGAAACGAAGAAGCAATATATCCAAAACAATGTACGTTGCCCGATCAACCAATTTCTTCTTGTTATATTAAATTTAAATCTTTAATTGATGGAACATTCACAATAAAAGCAACAATATATTTAGAAGATGGGAGTATTTTTAAAGAAATTACAAGTAAACCAATAATAATAAAAACCTGTAGTGGGTCAGAAATTATAGTAGAAGGTATTTGTAAAGAACCAAAAAACATACTTCCAGCTGAACCAAAAGTCAATACGGATACAACTTATACTCCTCTTGCTCCTTTGCCTGGATTTCCAGAAGAATTCGATACACTACCTTCTAAGACCAATCAATGTCCTTTTGGAAATTATTTAAACATAATGATTAAGTTAGTCATAGGTATAGCTGCA